>NZ_JAKKRK010000071.1:0-17851 GCF_025654545.1 Shewanella sp. SM20
AGTATGATGATGGTCATCACTTCGCTCATCGTCATACGGCCAGGGCGTTGACGCTTGCGTGTACCATCGGTTAACAGCGTTTTTTCCCATTCTGGAATGAAAACAGCGCAAAAATCATCGACATCGCAAAACACTTCCACTAATTTATGCATAGGCCCTCCGGTGTGATGGGGTTTCTCTTGGTCGAAAGATCCGATCACTTGGAGGGCTATTAGTTCAACATTTCTTATCCCGAGTTCAGGTTAATTAATATTTGTAACTTTCTGTATTATCCTTGGTTTCTTATATGTGACATTGTTCACAATTTTATCGGTTGTAATTAGTTATGTTCACCCGCGTGTTTAATCTGTGGGTTAATTGATTTGTCTAAATTTTTTCTGTTAAGTACATGTTTTTGCTTTTTAATATCTGGATGTGCGACCAAGCAGCATGAACTATATCGTCGCATTAACGTGGCCTACGATTTTGAAGTCACCCACTGCGATAGTTTTGCTTTAGTCACTGGGGTGAGCCGCCATGAAAACCAGCTTGATGAAGCTAAAGAGTCCGCCACGGCTCAGGGTGAGGAATTGGGGGGGACACACATAGTTTGGTTACAAGTCGATATGGGGGATCCCACTAAAGTTGTTGCTATTATTTATAAGTGTCTGATTTAAATTTATAAAACTTTATTTTACCTCCTGCGTTCAGGCTTAGCCTTTATCGCAGCATAGTGAGTCGTTTAGATCTCACTCTTGGCTGTTGTGCTTTTTTGTTATTATCCCTCGTCCTTTTTTAGGCTAATTACTGTGATCTCGCTGGTGTTTATGGCGCGCTATCTAAGTGACAACTACGCTTACTGAGGTAGAACCCCCTCGCGGAAGTCTGACACTGAATCGTTATACTTCATCTTAGTCAAGAGAGGATCATCAACTTAAGAGGCAAGTAACTTAGCCTATGCCATGGTTTAAATACGTTCCTGTCTTATTTATGCTTTTTTTAGTCTTGCCCGCTGTAAGTGCGCCGCAGGTCAATAGTTCTTTACCTTGTAAGAACACGATTAAAGTCGGTTACAACGATTGGCCTCCCTATGCTTGGCAAGATCCTCAAGGAGAAGCACAAGGCTTAGATGTGGATCTGATGCGGGCATTTGCAGTGTACCTTGGTTGTGAAGTTCATTTTATTAATGTGCCCGCTAAGCGCTCGCATCAGATGTTGCGAGCAGGACAGTTAGATGTGTTGATGGGAGCGACTATGACGGATGAACGTCAAAACTATGCTCTTTTTTCAACCTATTACCGGGATGAAGAGCTGCGCTTATTTGTACTCGATGAGCAAAAAGATCAGATTAATATCGATAAATGGGAGGACATTTTTACCCAAAAATTGCGTCTACTTGTCCCTTCTAGCGGTTGGTATGGTGCAGATTATCAAGAATCTCAATATCGATTAGAGCAGGAGCACTTGTTAGTATTAAGTCCCGACTCAAATAAGTCTGTGCAAATGCTTATCTACGGTAGAGGAGATATGATCGTCGGAGATACCTTAGCCATGCCCTATATTGCCAGCCAGCATCAACGCATCAAGCTAGTATCACTTAAGTTAGTGTTAGATCAAAACCATATTCATTTAATGTTCAGTAAAGCGAGTATCAAGACAAGCCAGTTAGAGCAGTTTAATCATGCGATTAAGGCATTGATGGATAACGGTGAAATTGCACGAGTAATCAATAAATGGCAACAAATGACACTGGCGAAACAGTCTAATATGAGCCGCCTAAACAGTCCGCTAAAGACGCTGTATGTCAGCCCTTAACATTAGCCCTTCACGTTAGCCACTCATGTCCGACTCTGGTATATTTTTATCCTAGTGCAATATGGTAACGCTATGATCTTTGATGTTTTCCTCTAAAAAATCTTGTCTTTTATTCAGTTGTTCCTCCGCGATTTAAGATGTGACACATTTGCTAAAACTTCTCTGACTTGAAGTTACTGAACTCTCTATCAAATTCTGCTAGCTTGTTGGGCTCAATTGTCATGCTTTGGACTTGATTGTGGTTTTTTACAAAAGCCCATGGCAAGAATTTCTTCGCTAAATCTGCTAGCAAAATCTCGTAGTAAAGAGTCTATTGCTAAAAATAACAATAGGATAGAGGTCATACATGAAACTTCGCCATTCTGTCGCCTGCTGTATGCTTGCCCTAGGCACATTAACAGCGTTCCAAACCATCGCTGCCGATGCGGTGAGCAATCAAGGGTATTACCGTGCGCCAGCGTTGCACGATCAAACCTTAGTCTTTACTGCAGAAGGGGATTTATGGACTCAGACCTTAGGTCAAAAAGCGGCTACTCGCTTAACGAGTTTACCCGCAGAAGAACTAGGGGCGATTATTTCGGCCGACGGTAAGTGGGTTGCTTATGTTGCCAACTATGAAGGCGCGAGCGAAGTGTATGTGATCCCCATTACGGGCGGTGTGGCTAAACGGGTGAGTTTTGAGAATAGCCGTGTACGAGTTCAGGGCTGGACTGCCAAAGGCGAGATTTTATATTCTACCGACACGGGCTTTGGTCCTGCTAATAATTGGATGCTGCGCAGCGTCGATCCTCAAACCCTCACCACCACAGATTTACCCTTAGCCGATGCGGTCGAAGGTGTGATTGATGATCGCAACGAATACGTGTACTTCACCCGCTTTGGTCTGCAAGTGACTGGCGATAACGCCAAAGTGTACCGTGGCGGTGCAAAAGGTGAATTATGGCGCTTTAAACTCGGCAGCAAAACCGAAGCACAGTTGCTCAGCGGCCAACACGACGGCTCAGTGCGCCAACCTATGCTATGGCAGGACAGACTCTATTTTATTAGCGACAGCGATGGCAACGACAACCTCTGGTCGAGTGCGCTCGATGGTTCAGATGCAAAACAGTTAACCCAATTTAAAGATTGGCAGGTCCGCGGTGCGCGGATGGACCAAGGCAAAGTGGTATTCCAGTTAGGTGCGGATATCCATGTGTTTGATATTGCGGCCGCTAAAGACTCGTTAGTCAATATTGAACTCATTTCCGATTTTGCCGAGCGCCGTGAGCA
Organism: Shewanella sp. SM20; assembly: GCF_025654545.1. Taxonomy (NCBI): domain Bacteria; kingdom Pseudomonadati; phylum Pseudomonadota; class Gammaproteobacteria; order Alteromonadales; family Shewanellaceae; genus Shewanella; species Shewanella sp. SM20. The sequence continues at coordinate 3,064 of NZ_JAKKRK010000071.1, forward strand.
TTGGGTGACAGAGCCTATGGATTACGCTTCTTCGACTAATTTGGCCCCCGCTGGCGATAAAGTGGTGATCACCGCCCGCAGCCACGTGGCGATCGCGGGTATTGATGGCTCGCGTTTAGTTCAAGTTGCACTGCCGGGGACTTATCGCGTAAGGGAAGCTGTGTTGAGCCAAGATGGTAAGTCGGTTTATGCGATTAGCGACATGACAGGTCAGCAGGAAATTTGGCAATTCCCTGCTGATGGCAGCAGTGGTGCTAAACAGTTAACCAAAGACAGTCATACTTTAAGAATGAGTCTTAATTTGTCCAGTGACGGTCGATTTATCGCCCATGACGATAACGATGGTAACGTTTGGCTGCTCGACTTAAAGAAAAATACCAATCAAAAAATCATCACTAACGGCGAGGGACTTGGGCCTTACGCCGATATCCGCTGGTCCGGTGACAGCCGTTTTATTGCATTAACTAAGTCGGAAATCGGTAAACAACGTCCGCAAATCGTCCTGTATTCTGTGGATGAAAATAAGGCCGAGACGCTCACCAGCGACAAATACGAGTCCTATTCGCCAACCTTTAGCAGTGACGGCCAGTGGCTATATTTCCTGTCAAACCGCCAATTCAGCGCAACACCAAGTTCACCTTGGGGCGATAGAAACATGGGTCCAGTGTTTGATAAACGCAGCCAAATTTTTGCCATCGCACTGGTCAAAAATGCCAAATTCCCCTTTAGTAAACCCAATGAACTCGAATCTAATCAAGTTGAAAAAACCGATGCTAAGGATAAACCGAGTCCAGTGAAAATCGATTGGGCAGGGATCTCTCAGCGTTTATGGCAAGTGCCTGTCGATTCAGGCAATTACAGTAAGCTGCGCGTCGTCGATGATAGACTTTATCTGTTAGATCAAGCTATTGGTGACGATGTCGCACCTAATTTAATGACCATCAAATTTGACCGATTAAGCCCCAAAGCCGAGGTTTTTGCCGAGGACATTGGCCAATATGAGGTTTCTGCCGATGGTAAAAAGCTGATGCTACGTAAGCACAGTAATGAGAAATCACTCCTGATCGTTGATGGCGGCGATAAATTAGGCGATACGGATAATGCCAAAGTGCAAACGGAACAATGGCAGCTAGCGATTTCTCCGCAGCTTGAATGGCAGCAAATGTTTGAAGATGCGTGGTTGATGCACCGAGAATCTTTCTTCGATAAGAAGATGCGCGGCCTCGATTGGCAAGCCACTAAGGCTAAGTATCAGCCTTTGCTCGACCGCCTGACTGATCGCAATGAACTGAACGACATCTTCATGCAAATGATGGGTGAGTTAGATTCTTTGCACTCACAGGTGCGCGGTGGTGACATACCTCAAGATCCCGATGCGGCTAAAGCGGCAAGTCTTGGCGCGCGCCTACAACAAACGGCAGATGGCGTTAAAATCGCGCACATTTACAGTAACGATCCTGAGTTACCTGCTAATGCTTCACCGTTAAATCGTATCGAAGTCGATGCTAAAGAAGGCGATATGTTACTGGCTATCAATGGCACGCCAGTGGCGAATGTGGCCGACGTCACGCGTCTTTTACGTAATCAACAGGATAAGCAAGTATTACTACAGCTTAAGCGTGGTAGCCAAACCCATAAAACCATCGTCATGCCCGTTAGCGCTGTGGTGGACAGTCAATTACGTTACTTAGATTGGGTGAGCGATAACGCGGCTGTGGTCGAGGATGCAAGTCAGGGCAAGATGGGTTATTTGCACTTATATGCCATGGGTGGTGGTGATATTGAAAGTTTCGCTCGTGAGTTTTATGCCAACTACGATAAAGAGGGTTTGATTATCGATGTTCGCCGTAACCGCGGTGGCAATATTGACAGTTGGATTATCGAGAAGTTACTACGCCGCGCTTGGGCGTTTTGGCAACCGACCCATGGCACGCCAAACACCAATATGCAACAAACCTTCCGCGGTCATTTAGTGGTGTTAACCGATGAACTGACCTATTCCGACGGCGAAACCTTCTCCGCAGGGATTAAAGCACTCGGTATTGCGCCCTTAATTGGTAAGCAAACGGCAGGGGCGGGCGTGTGGTTATCTGGGCGAAATGCGTTGACTGATAAAGGGATGGCGCGGGTGGCCGAGTATCCACAGTATGCAATGGATGGCCGCTGGGTGCTTGAAGGCCATGGCGTAACGCCGGATATTGAAGTCGATAACTTACCTTTTGCTACCTTTAATGGAAAAGATGCGCAGCTTGAAACTGCAATAAGTTATTTAAAGGATGAGTTGGTTAAACAGCCAATCCCAGCCTTAAAAGTGCAACCTTTGCCTGTAAAAGGTATGGCACAGGATATTAAAGTTAAGTAATTGATATTTAAATTCAGTATTTAACCGAAATTTAAGGTATTTCGGCTAGCATGTCCGCGTACAAAGTTAGGGTGTTGTCTCTTGGTTCCCGAGACAACACCCATTTTTATGCCCATTCATTAATACTTCTATTCCCATTTTTACTTGTTTCCGCATAGGTTTGCATAGTGTTCACTTGCTGTTGTTGGGCAAGGTGATTAACTGTCATTGCTCTCGCGTCTTCGTTATGGCTTAGATAATAGGCCGTTGGCGCTGAAATCCCTTGGCTCGTTCCTGTCGCTAAATTGGTCATGTCGGCGATCACTTGATACTTCATCTTCGCGTGTTTCAATTCGACTAAGGTTTCTATGTTATCCCTCAGTGCTGGCATTTCTGCTGGTTTTTGCGTATTCGCCGCCAATTGTTTTGCATCGCTAGAAAGCGTTACTGTATCAGTTGATGCTGGTGCGCTGGTTTGAACTGGATTTTTAACCTGTGCAAATTCAGCAGTAGAGACATTTTTTTGTGGGCTGACAGACGGGGAATTTCGCAGTGGTTGAATGTGCATCTTTTAACTCCAACAGATGATACCAAGCTAAGATTGGCTTATATCGTACTGTTTAAAAGCTGGACCTGAGCTGAATAATGGTGAAAAGTTGGACTCTGTGGATGATTAGGTGGCGCGGATAATTCGATGATAGCAATGATTCAGACAGCTATTGAGTTACGGTGCGGCAATAAAAAAGCCCGCTTAGGAAAACCATCAGCGGGCCATAAAGATCTGCTCAAATCCTAAAACTTGATTTGAATATCTGTTGCTAAACTATTAGCGATAAAGCAATTTGCATGTGCTTTCTCGTGAATTTTCTCAAGGGTTTCTTGGCTAACTTCGACCCCTTCAGCGAAAATGACCTTAGGATTGAGCACCATCTTTGTCACGGCCAACTTGCCCGCCTCGTTTTTACCCAGCTCTGCAGTGGCATTATCCACATAGGAGGTTACAGGTAAGCGCTTAAGATGCGCAATTGCTAGAAAGGTCAACATATGGCATGAGGATAATGCAGCCAACAGGCTTTCCTCTGGATTGACATTTTGCCCATTGCCTTTGTATTCCGGTGCCGACGAGGCTTGAATCGTCTGGCCGCTGCCAAAGGTAATACTGTGGTCTCGACAAAATTCGCCTTCTTCGGCGGGCGAGGTTTGCCAGTTAACCGTTAAGTTAAAGCCCATTATTTTCTCCTATCTGAAGGACATCAGGGCACTATAGCCTAGCGGTGCTCACTTAGCCATGATCGCCATGCCAGTGTTAGCTGGACATTAGATCCCAGCACTCAGTAATAGAGTGCCAGTGAGCACGCTGCCAGTGACGATTCCTATCGGTAAATGGCGCGGGCTGTAGCTTAACGTTAGGATGACCAGCATTGCCGCGAGGGAAATTATTCCCATAAACAAAATGCTCCCGTAAGCCCAGCCTTGATCGCTCGCGCAGGCACTTAAGCTAAATGCTAGTAGTAACCAAGCAAACAAGGTTAGCAAACGACTTTGCCATTGTGCTGGTGGACGATTGAACACATCCTTGAAGTGACCAAACTTAGCTAAAGCAAACAGGGCGAGGGAAAGATAACTCAAACCTAAGATCCCAAGTTGGGGAATAAGTTCTGGCATCATGATTTGGCTTCCTCCAATGAAGATGACGAGCTAAGGTCGCTGGCAAGGGATGTTTGGGATTCGCTTCTACGTGCATTTTTTGCTTTTTCTGGGTGTTTAGTGGTGGCCTTAGCAATCAAAGTCACTCTTTTACTGGCAAATAGCATAGCGCCACCAAGTAGCACTGCGAGCACGTCAAATCCGACTAAAGCCCATTGATGGGATTGGATATTGTCGATGATATTGCTTGGTGATGTGAAGGCATTGAGCACGGGCAGCGTACAGCACAAAATCCCTGTGAGTCGTAATGCGGTTTGCCACTGGCGACGTGAACGACCCAAGAAAGCCCAAACACCCATTACCGCTAACGCGATAAAGAAACTGTGAACTTCCCATTCAGAGCGGCTTGCAAAACTTGTCGGTAAGAGACGATTGGCGTAAAAGAAGGCTACAGTGCCTAAGGGTAGTCCTAAGATAAACATGAAGTTTAACCCTTCAACTAAACGTAATCCAAAGCTTGGTTTCTCGCCTTTATCGATCAATTTTTGCTGTTTTTGACGTAGACGAATGGCCCACATCAAAGTGCCTGTCGCGATCATAGCGCAGCCTAATAAACCGCAGAAAAAGAATAAAAATCTTAGCAGCGGTGCGGCAAAACGTGCCGTGTGCAGCGACATCATAGTATCGTAAGTCGCGGATGCTCCAGAGGCTTCGTGCGGGCTGGCATATTTAAGCTCACCATTTACCCCGTTGAATATCAAAATATTGGCTTCATCGGTCACATCTTTACCTGTGTTTTGGTAAAAGGTCACTTGGCTATTTTGATCTTTAGGGTATGACACTATCACTTGCTTAATTGGCGCATCGCCCCATGCGGCTTTCACTTGAGGTAGTAATTGGCTCAGTTGCACCTGTGGCGCACTAATCCCCGCGGCTTTCTCGGTTTGTCTGGCGGGATTAAGTTCTTTTAAAAAAGCTTGGTTATCACCCGAATAGGCGGTATTAACCGTCCATGGGATATAGATAAGCATTAGGGTAATAAGCCCTGTATAAGTGATCATCAAATGGTAGGGCAGGGCGATGACAGAGCTCACATTGTGCGCGTCTAGCCAAGAGCGAGCGCCTTTATCCCGTCTAAAACTGAACAAATCTTTGAAGATCCGTTTGTGGATCACTATGCCACTGATAAGGGCGATCAGCATAAACATAGTGCAAACGCCGACGATATAACGCGCTGTAATAGCGGACATATAGTGCAAGTCAAAGTGCAGACGATAGAAGAAATCACCGCCGCGACTCTCACGCACTTCAGAGATCATGCCGCTGCCATCTGCTAAGGCTACATGTTCTTCAGTCTTGCCACGACGCTGACCTTTTTCTGGTGGCAGTTGCCAGCTAACGCTTTGAAAGGGGGTTCGTTCAGTTGGAAAACCTATCATCCAGCGCTGCGCTGTTGCCGGCGAATGCGCTTCTATGTAACTTTGACCTTTATCTAATTGGTTTTCGAGTGTATCGGCTCTGTAGTCTTGATAAACCCCTTTGTGTAATTCGGGTTCATTCCAAAGGCTGATCTCATGGCGAAAATAGCTCAAGCTACCCGCAAAAAAGATCAACAATAATACCCAACATACCAGCAAGCCTGCCCAGGTATGTAGCCAAGATAAAGTTCTAAAAAATGTTTCTTTCATCTTATTGCCCACATACCTTGATCAATCCAAAACATAACAAACTCACTAAGCCTAAATCTCGCCACGCATGCCAAGTTTTACGCACACAAAAGGCATAAATAATAGCGATGGCATAAAACAGGAAAGCTAACATATTGGCCGTTATCGTGCTTTCAAAGCGCGGCATAGGTAGCACTAATGTCAGCAGGCAAGCCAAGGTTGCTGCCGCAACATAACCCGCCAGTAGAGCGGCACTCGCACGGGCAAAGACTTTGAAGGCAAACTGCGATTGCTCTTGCTTAAACCATTGCACAATTCCCCGCGAAATCAGCGAGAACGAGCGCATTTGGGTTGTAGAAGATTGCGTTGAGGTTTCAAACGCGGGTGTATTAGACATAAGTGCCACTTCTCATTTCGAGCCAATATGGGTCTGTTTTGGCTATCCGCTACTGTTGATTCTGCAAAGTGTGCTTGAGCTTTTTGGCTTAACGACGAATGCATTTCTATAGCAGTAGATAGCTAACCGCGAGAAGTATAACTTAGTTAATTCAAATGATAAACGATATCATTTAGATTCGAATGTGAATTTGTGATCTTAAGCTAATCTGCTTTAGCGAGTGTAGGGTGACGAGTTTAACGTATGTAGCGTAACGAGCGCCCTGTCACAATTGTTTGTTTTTATTTGTTGATATGTGTTTAGTGGTTACTGCTTGTTTAGCATTAGGTTAATTTTTATGCTGCCAATGTGAGCTTTATCAATTTTGATAGACGACGGTTTTGGCAGAATGCGTTATCTTTTTTACCGAGACCTAGCCTGATAACCCTATGCATAAAAATTCTACAAATGGTGAAACACACCTGTCAGATAATGCGATTTTACTATCAACGACGGATCTGAAGGGAAATATTAAATATGTGAATCAGACCTTTTCGCAGATCAGTGGGTTTAGTGTTGCTGAGTTGCAAGGGAATCCACATAACATAGTGCGCCATCAAGATATGCCTGCGGCTGCATTTAAGATCCTCTGGGAGCGAATTAAGCAGGGCAAGCCTTGGATGGGGATAGTTAAAAATCGCACCAAAACGGGCGGCTATTATTGGGTGAATGCCTACGTCGCGCCTGTGTATGAAGATGGTAAAGTTCATGAGTATCAATCTGTTCGTCGCCAAGCTACCCCTGAGCAGATTAAAGCCGCTGAGAGTATTTACAGTGATATTAATCAAGGCAAGCAACCTAAAGTATTGCGTAAAGATAGGTTAGGTTTCAGTGGCAAAATACTGCTGGCCATGTTGGTTTCGATTACGGCTACGGCGATGATTGCCAGTTATTCCCCCATAGTTGCCGCGATGGTAGGGATGAGTCTCGCGTGCCTAGCATGGTATTACCTGATGCAGCCGCTGCAAAAGCTTGTGTCTATGGCAACCAACATTATTGACGATCCCGTCGCTACGGGCGTGTACACCGGCCGCCAAGATGAGATCGGTAAATTAGACCTCGCCCTACGTTTTTTGATCACTGAAATTGGTGGCGTTGTTGGCCGTATGGCTGATTCTGCCAGTGAGATCCAAGCACAAAGTGTCAGCCTTAAACAAACCATTACAAACACTTGGGAGCATGCCGATAGTCAGAGTGAACAAACCACGCAAGCTGCGACTGCGATGGAGCAGATGAGTGCCAGTTTTGCTGAAGTAACGGGAAACATTCATCGCACTGCCTCGGAAATGGTGTCGAGCCATGAGGCGGCTCAACGCGGTCATTCACGTTTAGAAACGGTTATTGATGCGATACATCAGTTAAGTGTACAAGTGAGCCACTTTTCCGATGTTGTACAAGCTATTGAACAAGATAGCAGTGCGATTCACCAAGTGCTTGAGGTGATACGTGCCATTGCCGACCAAACTAACTTATTAGCCTTAAATGCGGCAATTGAAGCGGCGCGGGCTGGTGAGAGTGGTCGTGGTTTTGCCGTGGTGGCCGATGAGGTCAGGCAGTTATCGAGCCGTACTAGCCAATCCACCTCGCAAATTGAGTTAATTGTTAGCCGTTTTAGGGAAAGCACTCAAAGGGCGACCTCGACCATGATGGCGGGGCAGGAACAGGTAAAACGTTCGGTAAGCTTAGCGCAAGATGCGAGTGTGGCTTTTGGCGAGTTGCTTTCATCTATTTCGCGAATTAATTCTTTGAGCGATGATAATGCGGCGGCGATGACGCAGCAGACTTCCGTGGCCGCAGAAATTAGCCGAGCTATCCATGTGATTAGCGACTTGGCTCAGCAGAGTTTAGAGCAGACGCTCGATGCGGCGGCGCGGGGTGATCAAGTGTCGCGTTTATCGACCAAGACGCATCATTTGTCCCAACAGTTTTGGCAGCAGAGTGTGCAACGTAAATATTAAGCGTATTTACCTTATGTCATATTGGATTTTGTGATTGATTTATTATTAATGCCTGTTTATAAATCAATCACTTAATCATGTTTTTCTCGCTGTTTTATTTTTAACTTCTTGATGGCGGTCACATTTAGGAGATGCTAATACCTGAGTTGACCGAAATATTTGCCAATAACCCTTGTGTTTTATCCTGCATGCCCCAAGCTCTATTAGTGAAGCAAAAATAAAAGTAATGACACTAAAAGGGACAACCTATGAAAATAAATATTTCTGGTCACCACGTCGATGTTACTGATTCTATTAGAGAAGATGTTAACGAAAAATTTGCAAAAATCGCCACCCATTTCTCCTCTCTGATCGCACTGGACATTATTATTGCGAAAGAGCATGGCGAGTATCAGGTTGAGCTTCGTACGAATTATGAAGGAAGCCGTATTTCTGCTTCAGGTACTGATGAGGTTATGTACCCAGCAATCAAAGCCGCATCGAAAAAATTAGATGCAGCACTTAAGCACCGTAAAGGTCAGCTAAAAGCGGATTTGCATGAAACCCCGAGCTGTACAACGCCAGCTATTGCCCATGAAATTATCCAAGAGATGGATCTTCGTTAGGTTTTAGTCATAACTCATCGCTTTAGATGAGCACAAAAAGGGCCTTAAATGGCCCTTTTTGTTGGCAATCGGGTTTGGTTTAATGCTAATGGGTTAAATCAATGCCAGTTGTAATCCCTTGAGCACAGCTTGGGTACGGTCTCGGCAATCGAGTTTAGTGAGTATGTTAGAGACATGATTCTTCACTGTGCCCTCGGCTAAAAATACCGCATTGGCGATTTCCTTGTTGGAGAAGCCGCCCGCCATAAAACTGAGAATTTCCCGCTCCCGTTCCGACAATAATTCATTTCTAGTTACCCCAACGCTAGGTGCAGGTTTAGGCTCACTCATCTGTTTGAGTACCGAAGGCTCTATCAAGTAGCCGCCTTTGGCGACGGTTTCGATGGCGTGCAGTAACTTGTCGAGTGACACGTCCTTGAGCAAAAACCCATTGGCGCCCGCCTGCAAACTATTGAGGAATAACTCACTGTCATCGAAGGTGGTTAACATGATGATAGGTAAACTATTGGCACTCTGGCGTATCTGTTTGAGCATGGCGATACCATCAAGATTTGGCATGCGGATATCACTGAGCAGCACATCGACGGGATTGCTGGCAAGCTTTTTGAGTGCATCTTGACCGTCTTCGGCTTGCCATAACACGCGAATGTTGTCGGAAATAGCGAGCAGGCTAGCGATCCCTTGGCGAACCAATTGCTGATCTTCCACTAAACCGACACTGATGATGTTGTTTTGCATATCCATAGCTATTCCAAAGATTTTTTTAATAAAAAGTTAAGCGAGTGCTGGGAGTGTGAGGGTGAGTTGGCAACCGGACGCCGAGTCATTTGCCCTTAACTCCAAGGTGCCATTAAAGGGTTGTAGCCTTTCCTGCATGCCGCCGAGCCCAGTACCGAACTGTCCAGTGCCGCTTTTAGCTGATGCGTTTCGCGCGGATCCCCGTGTTAGCCCCATGCCGTTGTCGCTTAGTTGCAATACCAGCGCGCTTTGGGAGTCTTGCATGCTCAATTGCAGTTGATTCGCCTTGCCGTGACGAACGGCGTTGCTGATGCCTTCCTGCAGCACTAACAGTAGTGCCTGAGTCAGTTCGGCTGATTGCAGTGGCTTCATCCCTTTGCAGTTAAGAGTCACGCTGGGTAAGCGGGTCATCAGTGCCTCTAAAGGTGGGACTAAATCCAATCCCACTTGCACTCTTTGAGCCCTGACGACGGCGCGAATACTTTCAAGTAGCTCTTTAGCTAAGGATTTACTTTGGTTCACTTGAGGTTTGAGTTCCTCGGGCGCTGTATGGCTTAGTACTTCCAATTGCAGGGAAAGCGCTGTGAGTTGGTGGCCGAGAATGTCGTGCAAATCGCGTGATATCCGCAGTCTTTCTTGCTGTTCGCTGGCTTGGCTCAGTAGGGCGCGAGTGGCAATAAGCTGTTGGTTTAGCTGTTCTTGTATCAAACGTGATTTACGTTCAGAAAGCCTTGCTTGGCTACTGCTGTAGGCAAAGAATTGAAAGCCAAGATAAATCAAAATATTGAACACATTGCTTTGTTCATGCCATTGCCATTGCTGCAGTAGGTAATAAACAACATTGACCAACACTAGCTGTGAAATGGCTTGGCGACGACTAAAAAACTCAGGCAACAGTGACGCCCAAATAACGAAGAGGATCGGCAGCAATGCATGGTTTGCCGTGAGTAATAAGCTCAGTACGATCAAGGGCATTGCTAGCGTGGTTATGCGGCGAAGTTGAATATTATTATGTGGAGCTATGTCCGTTGCTATTAGTATAAATTGCACTAAATACAGCCCATAAAGCGTTGCATTGAGCATGCCTTGCCATGTATGTAATGCGGCTTGGTTTATCCCAACCCAAGCGACTAATGCCCAAGTGAGCACTCCTGCAGCAATCAACATGTTTTCTTCTTTCGCTAATCGATTTTCTAGCACGAATGACTATTCCTTAATCCAATTCTGCCGACCATTCTAAGGTATCACCGCCAGATGTCACTATGCCAAAAGTCATGTTGTTATCATTTTGTTTCATGACTTTTGGCACCTGTTTTTCGTCTTGCGATTTTTTAAGCTAACTCCATCGCAGTTACTTATGAGCGCAAATAACAGGAGTAAGACATGAAACACATGAACTCGGCTATGACAACACTGGCTCGCCAAGCTAATAAGACGAAAAGGACGTTATCAGCGATTCGGGGCGCAGGCTTAGCTTGCTTGCTCTTGTCTGCAGCGAGCATTTCCACAGGGATTCAGGCACATACCCTGACTGTGGATATCGATAATATTCAAGTACAAACCGGCGCCTTGATGGTTGAGCTTTATGCCAATGCCGAGGATTACGCCGCAGGCCACAATCCCTGCGCATCTATGATAAAGCCCGTCACTAAGACAGAGCATAGGCTGGTATTTAGCGATCTCGCCGATGGCCAATACGCGGTAAAGGTCTTTCATGATGAAAACAACAATCATAGTTTAGATACCAATATGTTAGGTGTGCCGAGTGAAGGTTATGGCTTTAGCAATAACGCTGGCAGTTTTGGACCTGCGAGCTTTAAAGACGCCAGCATTAGTTTGAAGGCCGATACGCAAATCACTATACACATTCGCTAAGAGGGGGCTGCACCATGGATAGACGTCAATTTCTAGCAGGCTCAGCCGCCCTAATGACGACCGCTGTTTGGGCCTGTTCAGTGGATAAATTGCTGGCGCTGGATAACGCACAAGCGGTCGCACGTGAGCCATGGGCGATTGGATTTAGTGGTGCTGAAGGCGACTATCAGCTACTCACTATGCAGGTTTCGGGCGAGTGGCCAGCGCAGTTGAATGGCAATCTATATCGTAATGGGCCAGCGAAAATGTCTCGGGCAGGTAAGGCATATCAACATTGGTTTGATGGTGATGGCATGGTGCAACAGTTTAGTGTGAGCAATGGGCAAATTCAGCATCAGGCTAAGTTTATCCAAACAAAGAAGTTTAAAGTCGAAGAGGCCGCTGGCGCGTTTAAGTACACGACCGCAGGCACAGTGATCCCCAATGCTTTACCTATTCGAAATAACGATGATTTGAATGTGGCTAATACTAGTTTATTATCGCGCCACGGCGAGTTGCTCGCTTTATGGGAGGCGGGTTCACCCTATCGACTTGATGCCCAGACCTTAACCACGCTTGGCGTGAAAAGCTTTGGTGACAAATTTAAGGGCTTGCCCTTTTCTGCTCACCCGCTCGATGACGGACAAGGTGGACTATGGAATTTTGGCGTCTGGTATGTAGGCGGTGAGAAGCAATTACTTGTGTATCAAGTGGCGTCCGATGACAGCATAGCCAGAATGGAAGTGATTGAATTACCACAGGCGAGTTACTTACATGCCTTCGCGCAGAGTGAGAATAAGCTGGTGTTTTACATTTCATCCTGCGTGTATGAAGAGGGCGAAACTTATATTGATGCTTTTAAATGGCGCCCCGAATTGCCATCGCAATTACTGGTTATCGACAAAGCCGACTTTAAAGCGCGCCAGTTACACCCGCTGCCTGCGGGATTTGTGTTTCACTTTGGTCAAGCCATTGAGAAGAATGACGAACTTTCTGTGCAGCTTTGCCTCTACCCCAATTCAGCTATTTTAACCCAAGGGATGAAGGGGTTACTGACGGGGGAGCGTAAAACTAAGACACCCCATGCAGAGTTAGTGACTATCACAGTACCGCTCACAGTACCACTCACAGCAGCTAGCAAAACGCAGTTTGCAGAGACCTTGTCTTCCTCTGCACGTATTAACCGCAGCGGCGTGATGATGGAGTTTCCCCAGTTTTCGCAGCACATTATGGGTAAAAAACAAACTAGCGGTGAAAAAGCGTTTGCAGAGAAAACAGGCGGGGCTTCGGAGTTTGTTCCGTTATTTGGCGTTGGAGCAAGATCAGATTCAGCTGTTAACTCTGGCTCCAGCTCCAACTTTAAATATGAAGCAGAATCTGACTCTGAATCAGGGCTAAGTAACACTCTATATTGTATTCATAATGCAAAAGACAGCAGCAAGCACAGTGCGGATACACTTGGCGACGCGAGCTATAGCGCGTTTTATCTTGGCAAAGGCAAAATTGCCGAAGAGCCGCTCTATATCCCCGCCACTGAGCAGCACGAAGCTTATTTACTGATGACTTGGCTCGATTACCATAATGCACAGTCTGGTTTGTCTTTGTTTCGTGCCAGTGATATCAGTGCGGGCCCCATCGCTTCGGCTCAAATGAACAGGGTATTGCCACTAGGGTTTCATGGCTGCTTTATTGAAGCTTAATATTATGATCTATAAATAAAAAACGCAGCTCTTGGCTGCGTTTTTGTTTCAGGCGAAAGAAACGTCTAGTCATCAATTTCCGCATTGTGATAGACGTTTTGTACGTCGTCACAATCTTCAAGTGCGGCAATAAACTTTTCAAACATAACGACATCTTCACCTTCAACTTTAGTCATGTCCTGCGGTACGAAGGTGATATTGTCAAATTCAAAGTTAACATCTGGCATTGCTTCGGTCAGCGCAGTTTTGACTTTAAAGTATTCAGTGTGTGGCGCGTATACTGTGATTAAGCCATCTTCAAGCTCAACATCGCTTACATCAACGTCAGCCATCATCAGCAGTTCTAAAATCGCATCTTCGTCATCACCCGCAAACACGAACACGGCTTGATGATCAAACATGTGGCCAACTGTACCAGGGCCGCCGAGTTTGGCATCGTTTTTCACGAAGGCTTGACGCACTTCGGTGAAGGTACGTTTTACGTTATCGGTTAAGCAGTCAACAATGACCATGCAGTTGCCAGGACCAAAACCTTCGTAACGGGCGGTATCGTAATCTTCACCACCGCCGCCTTTGGCTTTTTCAATTGCGCGTTCAATAACATGCGCGGGCACTTGGTCTTTCTTAGCGCGTTCAATTAAGCGACGCAGTGATAAGTTTCCATCGGGCTCAACGCCGCCTTGCTTAGCGACAACGTAAATCTCTTTACCGTAGCGTGAATAAATGCGGGTTTTTTGACCGGCTGTTTTCGCCATGGATTCTTTCTTGTTTTGATATGCTCTGCCCATCTTGATCTCGTTAGCTCAAAAAAATTGCGCCGATATTAGCAGTTTTCTTGGCATAAGTGCAGTCGTCCCTATGTGATTTATTACCTAGAAGGCGACGGGGCACGCATTTCAGGGCAAAGTTGGTTTTATCAAGGAAGATCCGCTTTTAGATAGGCAAGGACTATATCGCGATAGATTAATACTAATGTCTAATGCCATACGCTCGTGAGACTGTTGATGATAGCTAACTTCTACTTTGTTTATTTAGCGAGATAAATTATCTAGCTTATTCAGAGAAATAGACTAAAACTATAAATCTTGAGCGCTATCATAGTTAGTCCTCCCTCGTCAGTTGTAAGCAATAGCCGCTGTAATTGATAGCAGCTGAACGAAGGCTAATGATTCGACTCTTAGCATTTCCCTTTCATTTTTACCTTGCGCAGTTACGGGAAGTATATGGAAATACAGCACAAAATTTTAATTTTCATCAGTTTTACGCTGGTCACTCTGGGGAGTTTATTACTTGAGGGACTGCATCTTCCGAGTATTGTGCAGGCGGTGATCTTGGGCGTTCTTGCCTGTGGCTTAGTGGTATGGGTGTGTTTGCGCGCATCTAAGGCTAAGCTCGACACCGATGAGGCAAACATTAAGGTATTACAAGAGCAAAGCATCCCCGCCCACGACATTAGTGTGCAAACCAGCAAAATGGCTATTGGTTCGGCTGAGGTGTCGCATTTTATTGATTTACTGAATAAATCAATTGAATCAAATGGCGAGCATGCCAGCGCCATTGCGGTTGCCGCGGGGCAATTGAGTCACACTACGGCCTGAAGGATCCCCTCATAAATCAGCCATAGCATAGCCATATTTGAGCAACTGATTGGCGAATAATACCCAGGCCGCCAGCAATTCTTTCTCCGTGATTTGATAATCAGGCCGCCTGAGTACCTCCAATCCCAAGCGAATCGTTGAGAGTACCGTTCGATGCCCAATGGTATTGGCCTGAAAATGCTTATCCCAGCCCTGTTGCTGTGCGTGTAAACCAACTAGCCACAACAGGCATTGAACCATCAAC
>NZ_JAKKRK010000072.1:0-17779 GCF_025654545.1 Shewanella sp. SM20
ACAATGGAAACAAGAGAATGACTATCACCAACGCTCCCTGTCAGAAACAGCTATGTATCGTTACAAGCAACTGATTAGCCCGAAATTGAGCCTGCGGGACTACAACGGCCAAGTCGGCGAGGCACTGGCTGGTGTGAAAGTGATGAACAAAGTCATAGGACTGGGTATGCCTATTCGCCAGAGGGTCAATTAATACCAGGAACCCTTTTAGGAAAAGGCATACCTAAGATTGATTTAGGCAACAACGCCAATCAAAGAAACCATCTAGAGTAAATACACTACATCATGGTTAGCCTTGTGGACGTTATATACATGGTCAGACTGTCAGCAGAAATAAGGATGAAAAAGGTACAATGCGCAATATCTCAATTGCGGGCAAACTGGGCTTAGGTTTCGGTATAGTTATTTTTTTCAGCTTTGTTTTAGCCATTACAGGATGGCTGGGACTAATAAATACCATTGATAGCAGCGATAAAATGGTTGCAATTCAATCCCTCAACAAAGTCATTTCAGACACGAAGGCAGCTCGGGAAAACTACCTTCGCTCGATGAAGGAAAAGGACAAACAAGTACTTGGAGACAATATCGAATTGATGACTTCAATTCTTGAAGTTGAAAGATCCAAGTACAGCAACGCTACAGAAGCAGCCATATTAGATGAGGCTATTAGTCATTTAATTGAATATAAAACAATTTACGAAAATCTCACCCAACTAATTGACTCTAAGGCAGAAAAATCTGCCGAAGCTATGCAATTAGCCCAATCAATTACGGACATGCAGGCACAGCATGTAGAAGTGATGAAATCATCGATTGAAGGTATCAATTGGCAAGCCATTGCCGAAATTAATGCCGTCACCGTACAGATGAAGCAAATGGATCAAGATGCTCGTAACTGGTTTCTAGATACTGCTGATCAAACTATGTACGAAACGCTAAAACAGACTGGCAATGAAATTATTACTAAGCTGCAAACCATTACGTCTCAATATCAATTGGCCAATACTGCGAAAACCATAAAAAGTGAATCTAAATTACTCGAACTATATGGGCAACTTGTAAAAATCAATTTATCAGTTGATGCGCTGGGTTAGAGGCTGCTCAGTGATTGCCAACAAAGCCTTATGCATACTTACTGTATAGTCATCCGCTTGCTTAACACCAAAGTTCAATAAGGTGTATTCAAAAATTCGCTCAAAGTCTTCGGCAGCAAGGTTGGAAAGTTTATACATTGTGCTTTTGTTTCACCATTGCAGCGATGTCATGAAGTGATAATGCGCATTCACCACTTTGCTCACCAGCTTCAATCGCCATTTTCAAAGCTATGGTCTGGTTTTCTTGTCTTTCTAATAGTCGTAAGGCAGAACGAACAACTTCGCTTGTCGAGCCGTAGCGACCTGACGAAATAAGCTGACCGACAAACTCATCTAACTGTGATCCGATAGTAACACTGGTTGTCCGTGACATGTTTCCACCTATTTGTGTGAATAATTAACACAGTAATAATATATGATGTTAGATACCAAATCAAAGTAATGTTAACTACACCATGACAATAAGGTATACTTCAAAATCACATGTAAAAAGTGGCAGTTTTTATATATTTGTCATAACCTATATGGCACACACCGTTAGGTCATAACTTAAATGTCACTTAGGTCGGATTATGTACATCTTTGGCTATCTTAGGGCATCAACTAGCGATCAAAATGCGAAACGAGCACAGAGCACCTTACAAAAGTTTGTACAGGAGAAGGGATTTCGTATAGCTGGATGGTACATCGAAAATGAATCAGGAGCTTCGCTGCAAAGACCAGAACTTCTTCGTTTACTTGATGATGCTGCGAAAGGCGATGCAATCATCATTGAACAGATAGACAGGCTTTCTCGTCTGGATGAGAAAAGCTGGTTCACATTAAAAGAAATGCTGCACGAGAAAGAACTCAAAGTGATTAGCCTGGACTTGCCAACCAGCCATATTGCACTCTCTCCCCAAATCACCAATGAATTTACTGGATCGATGATCAAAGCGATAAATAGCATGATGATGGATATGCTAGCTGCTATCGCGAGAAAAGATTATCAAGATCGCCGGCGCTGTCAGGCTGAAGGAATAAAGAAAGCCAAAGAGGAAGGGAAATACAGAGGACGGCAAGCAGACTCAGATCTACACGAAAAAATCTATCAGCTACGAGTTGTTAACAAGCTGAGTATTAGCGATACCGCCAAACTCACCAATGTGTCGGATAGAACGGTAATTCGGGTTGCTAAAAAGTTGGCAAGTGACCGTTCAGCTGGGTAAGAAGCTTAGCGTACTTTTATTGGCAGTTAATGTGAGTCCACCAAGATGAATGCAAGCCCGTTGTTAGTTAATCTGCGCCCATTGGCAATTAATGTTAGCCCAGATTGGCGGATGTAATCCCGCCGAAGATATTATGTGTGCAAGCCGCTACAGGTAGTGTTTAGAGTGATCTAATCCAATACTTTTGGACATCTCGCTAAGTGAGTAAAATCGCTTATTGAGGTGAAGTATGTCAACAAAGAAACCCCGTAAAATCCACACGCAAGAATTTAAAGCTGAAGCTCGCTCAGAAGATTGCCGCAGCGCGTGAGCTTAATCTTTATGAGTCACAGCTATACAATTGGCGCTCAAGTTCCGAGAAGAAATCAAATACCACGACAAGAGAAGCAGAGCTTGCTGCTGAGGTCGCAAGGCTTAAACGCCAACTCGCTGAACAAGCCGAAGATTTAGCAATCCTAAAAAGGCGGCTACCTACTTCGCGAAGAACCAAAAGTAGCCAGATTTGAGTTTATCCTTGAGCACCAGCACCGCTTTTCTCTCAAGCGAATGGTGGCGGTGCTCAAGGTATCGCGTAGTGGTTTTACACTTGGCGACAGAACGGCACGGCGCTAAGTCCTAGAGCGCTTAAGCGTATGGCCCGTGACGTGCTGGTTAAAGCGTCCTTTGATGATTCCAATAGGCGCAACGGCGCACGGCGTATTCAGCAAGATTTAGCGGAAAATAATTGTAAGGCAGATATCAAAACCATTATGGCTAGCATGTCACGGCAGAGTTTAGTGGCAAAGGCGGCGAGGAAATTTAAGGTAACTACTGACAGTCACCATAAGCATCCCGTCGCGCCTAATTTGCTAGAGCAGAACTTTACTGCTACTGCGCCAAACCTGAAGTGGGCTGGAGACATCACGTATTTGTACACCAGCGAAGGATGGCTCTATCTGGCTGTAATTATTGACCTTTACTCTCGTACCGTTGTGGGTTGGTCGATGGCAAGCAGAATGACATCGGAGCTTGTTTGTGACGCGTTGAAGATGGCATTATTCCGCCGATGCTTTCCTACTGGTGTGATTATCCATAGCGACCGAGGCAGCCAATACTGCGCAAACGATTATCGAGCCTTAGAGCAAAAACATCAGCTTGTGCAAAGCATGAACCGTAAAGGAAATTGTTGGGATAACGCTTGTGTAGAAAGCTTTTTCCATTCATTGAAAGTTGAAGCGCTGCAAGATGAGCCACTCATGACACGTGATCAAATGAGACAAACGGTATTTGAGTATATTGAGGTTGATTACAATCGGACCAGACGGCATAGTGCTCTTGGGTATTTGAGCCCAGAAAACTTTGAATTAAAAAATAGTGCTTAGCAAAGTGTCCACTATTACTGGATCAGATCAAGATTAATGCAGAGGAAAGAGTATGCAAAACGAATCAACCACAGTAAGGGCTTGCATGACAACAGCCTTGCAAATATTGGAAAAATGGAACTGCAACCAACAGCAAATTCAGACTTTACTAAAGCTACCTGAAAAGTATAGCAACCTTGATATTGAAAAGGTTAACTTCAGTCAAGACCAAGTCGAAAGGATCAGCTATATACTGAATATTCACGCTAGCTTAAATGCGCTTTTTAGTAACCCTGAAAATATTTATGGGTTTATGAACATGGTGAATTATAATGAACCTTTTAATGGCACAAGGCCAATAGATGTCATTTGCAACGGAAAAACTAATGATTTTAAAATGATTAATACCCATATAAATCAGTTGATTATATGCTAAAATCACCCTTTATTCTTTAGCATTTCACGACAACCTGGTCTATCTTAACGCTAATAGGCATTTTACATTTAATGTTCTTTAAAATTGAGAGCGATACTTTACATTCTGTAACCTTAAGAAACTTTATTTTGTGACCTTGAGAAACTTTATTTTGTGACCTTGAGAAACTTTATTTTGTAACCTTGCAAAACTTTATTTAACAAAAACTCTCCTAACAAATTAGATAACAGTCAATTTTAATGATAGCTAGAAGTAGAAGTCAATATGAGTAAATTGCCTCTGTACTTATAGCCAATAACAGCACCCTAGCCTATTCTCAAGCAAGAACAGATGATTTAAGATGTACAAACACTCCCACTAACGCCTTGCTTATCATCTTAATTCCTCTGATGGGCAGAATTTTATGGAATAACAGAATAAAAAGTCTCCATTACAACCAGAATATAACTAATAAATAGTATCAACAACTAAAAGCAACATGTTTACATCTAAGTAAACCTTTAAAAAAACTGTAGCGCAACAACGTAATCTCATATTAATATTCAGTGACCATGATTAATGCAACTGCTTAAATTAACTCAATAGACCAATAAAAAAATAAACTCGAAAATAAAGACCTAAATAACAAATTTTAATTTTAGCTACGAAATTAGTTCCTGAATTGAAGATATTTACCATTTTTTTGTGATTTAATCTAAAGACCTTGATGTTGGAGCTTGGTTATGAGTATCGATAAGTCTGAAAAAGTACTGCTAAATTTACTTTCACAGCAACACCCACAACTTATCAGACTGCTGGCAAATGAAGAGGTTAAACAGAGTGAGAGTGTCCCACAGAACCGAACCTCAATCTCCTTTGCTGCGCGCAGGCTCATCAAATTCAAACTGCAAGTAGATCACTTAGCGCAACTCTCTCCCAGTGCAATTCATACCTCAGATATCGAAAAAGGATATGAGTAATGGGAAAGCTACAAGCTAATGCTAAAAGTAATAGGATAAAAAATTCCGGCGGTGTTATGCCAGATAGACTCAGTACTAACACAGCGTTAATGAAGATGTTTTATCAAGCCCAAAAACAGAGTCATGACACCAACACAGGCAAATTATTGATTGTTTTTATGTATTTATGGCTTACTCAGCAGTTAGATGACTTTCTCCTGCGAGCCAGTGAAAAACCCATCACAGTAGATGATATTCCCGACTGTCATAAAGTAAGAAATAGTGATGCATGCGAAGCACATCGATTCAAAAATCAGAAGTTTGAGGATGGCAAGTCTTGGACCTATTACGCACGTGCAACCATTACTCAAAGCGGCGATAAAAAATTTGAATGGCAACCCATCCCTAATTGCTTAATCCACATTTTCAAACCCTTCGTTAGCAATCACAGCTATAACGTTTCATGGCTAACGGCAGCGGAAAAACAACAATTGCTTAATCTGCTCATGGCAAAATGGCGAAAACCTGCCGAGATAGAACACTTTCCAGCGATAAGAAAGCAATTGTTTTTTAAGTACATAACACGCTGTATTCGCACAGATAATCAACTATCCAGTTTAACTAAATCATTATTATTACCTGCTGATATACGGCACCATCGACATGCAGCGGTTTATCAGCAAAAAAACAGTGAACACGTTCGAACAGAGCTATTTCACGCGCAAGATCGGTATCTCAGTCGATTATTCACTCATGCAAACTCTCTAGGTGTGAGCAAGTTGCTGACACTCACATTCTCGTCGAGTTCAGCAGTAAGTAATGCCACACTTCCCAGCATTTCACTATTAAATGACAACGCCAAAAGAAACATTCCCGCTAATATTACAAGTTCAAAAGTGGGTGTGAGTTTTCATAGTAAATGGGTTGGTGAAGACCTAGAAAAATACGCAGACGAGTCCGTGGTTTTCGGTAGTAGTCGACTTATACCCGAGAGTGAGATTGTTGCGATTTTTCGTCATCTTCATGACGAGATAACTTCATCTAAGCCTGAAAACAAAGCTGGTCAAGCCGCTTTAATTCATTATCACAATCTCTGCGCTAACCATACTGCGCTGTTATTTATACTGCTTACGGGCATGCGCCCTACCCATGCTATCTCTATCAATAAACAATCACACTATGATTACCGCCGCACGACAGTATCTGATAAAGGCTTTCAACGCGAAATCAGAATTTGTGACTATCTGAGACAACAAATTCTGCATTACACCACGCTGCAACAAAAACTCAGTTTGAAGCTGAATTTGAGCAATGCTCTTCCCTGGGCATGGAGTTTATATGATGCAAATAATCAAGCGACTGCAATATCAGCAAAATCGCTGCGACAATTTTTACATCAAAGAGCCAATGGCATTGTCCCCTATGTGTTGCGTCATCAATTTGCGCAAAGTGCCGCTACCAGCATTATACATAAACTGACAACACACCAAATTGATCGCTTAATGGGACACGCGGAGTACGGTGAACATCTGGGCAGTGACCATACATTTCCAGCAAGCATAAAACAACAAGACTTATTTCTTGATAGTCTGCCGGCTCGATACGGCTTAAAGGAGTTGAAATATGTCTAGTTTATTCAACAAATTAAACCCTGTTGAGATTTACAATTATCACCAACGTCAGGGCTTGTCAAACGCTGGCATAGATGCCATTAGCTGGGTGATCAGCCAGTGGCCGAACCCAACACTCAAAGCCTCAAACCTTTCAGCTCAAAAGCCGACTCACATATTAATCAGCCAACCCAATAGTCGTGAAATCACTCTTCAAGATTTACAAGTCATCAATAAAATCATCAGATCTGTACCTACAGGCAAGCAACGTCACTATAAACGTGCGCTAGAAGCCATTATTGTCTACCTCAAAGAAGCACTGAAGTGGCAAACTCCTGAGATTGAAAAGCTGCCTTGGCCAGATCCTGATTTAAGATGGTATGAATGCATCACAGCTCAAGCGAACGATGCATTTAAACTGCAAACAGAGTATGAAAACGTCAAAGCTCAGTTCTTGCAACAGCGCTCCGCACTGTCAGCTGAGTTTATGGCATTGATTATCGCACTTGAAATTGCGCCACTAACCATTGCACATCTCGTCAACATCATTAACGACAAAGAAAGCATTCAGCGTATTGAAAGACAAACATATCTTAATATCAAACACTTAGATAAGTCATCTAATCAAGACGATCTACCGAAATCAAGCCGGTATCACCTGCCCTTATTTGTCTATCAATCATTGACGGAATATCAGGCATATTCGCATAGCAAGCTAACTGAAAAGCAGTTGCTAAAAAGATTAGAAACCTTATTAACGTCATTCTCCATATCAACTCAGGTCTCTCGTCATTACCAGCACCTTTTTCAAGCCGTTTGGCACTATCGCGATCATGTCGTTCCTACATTCTTAAAAGATATTAGTTACCCAGAACGTCATGTCGCAACCCCTTTAGTCTCGGTTGACAAGAAGGACCAACAACGACAATTAGTGAGAATTTATGGCATCGATTATGACGAAATGGCAGTTACCGCAATACCTAAAGCCAATCAAGCCTCGAAGAAATGGCCGCACCTCGAACTGCAAAATAATCGCAATAAGATTACAGAATGTGTCCATGACCTTAGTCATTGGCCTGTAGACAATATCCTGCCAACAATGCTCTATCGATACACGTTAGAACTCATCAATTTCGGTGGGGTAAAAAAGCAAAAACTCGCAGACAGCACCATCAAAAAATACTGCAATATTCAATTAAAACTCACGAGCCCGCTCAGTTATGACCAAGCAATAGACCAAGAACTACTACAACAATGGAGCCACAACATTTATGACAATTTAGCGACTGAAACAGAGCAACTGATCATGCTGTATTTTTTTCGCTTTATGCGTCACCAATCACTCACAGACCATTTAGACATTAGCCAGTTCGAACCACCACTCAGCCCTCCAGGTGTTGATCCATTTCGGATCTCAATAGAACAGTTGCATGAAATCGTCGCAAAGCTCATCGCGCCGCCCTACGGGGGGTTATTGCAGAGGTTATTTTGCGCAGTCACTGTCATTATCAGCTATTTCGCAATGTTGCGCCGAGGAGAGTTACTGCGTCTTCGTTTAAAGGATGTATTTGTTGATCCAGCAAATAAACAATTGTTTCGTTTCAATATCACAAATACTAAGGAGGGGACGACCAAAAGCAAACATTCACGCGTCGTCTATACAGTCATACCGGAAGAATTCGCGATTTTAGTCAGAATTGTGATAAAAAACAGTGAGCTTTGTGAACCTCACCAGCATTTGATCGGCTTCACGGATGAGCCATACCATTCACGGCAGTTGCAATACTTATTACCTGCCACTAAATGCATCAAAGCAATATGCGGCCAGCAAGCGCGGTTTCATCACCTGCGTCATAGCGGTGTACATTTATTTATGCTGCAAGCACTGCACCTTGCATACAATCTGCCGCCACAGCAAACCACGAATACAGAGCAAATGAAACGCTTACTCCATGATGACGTGCTTGCTGCGCGATTTGACTATTGGCTTGAAGGGCAACCATTTTCACTGTGTAATGATGGGATTTTGTTAGATGAAATGACTCGTCAAATCGGACACGAGTACTATGCAACAACTCGATGGTCCTATCTGCACGATATAGACTGGCTTTACCCATTCTATCGGCCAGGCTTTGGTGAATCACAGCCTCGAGAATTCTCGCATAGTGAATTGCGATATTTGCTGGGGTTAAAAAACGACTCAAATGATCTATCACGTCAACTCGCTTTAATCAGCCCTGATTACCAAGCAAAAGACATTAACCAGAAGCGTCAAAACCACGTCTTACTCACAGAGACAGCACTGAGACAACATCTATTTAAGACGAATAAAAATAGTGTCGCCCAAAAGCCGCTCAGCGATTTTCATACAGTCTCGATTGCACAAGACACCGTCAAGTATCATCAAAAATGGCTTGGTAACGCCAACAAAATTTCTCATGACTTTCTTCAATATCTATTTCTTGAAATGCGAAAAGTAAAAGAGGTTAACTGGCCGTTATTAAGCCAAATCTCGCAATCTCCAGGCAAATATCAATTCTTGCCAATGGCCAAAGCGCAAATCACAGCACTCAGTAATTTGCCAGCAATCGTGCTAAGCAACGGCATACATCCAGCATTAACATTAACCTTGGCGTGTAATGTCAAAAATGCACGACATTTTGCAGCAGTATTTCGTCAGCCACTGTGGCGCTGGTTAGCGCCCAGCTTTGTGTTAACCGTGAATAGAAAAACAAAAATCGACATTCTATTAAACAGGTTAAAAGACCATTTAGCTCAATCGGGTGAAACAATAACGCTTCAAAAACAACCTGTTGGTCAAAGCGAACTGACCATCACTCTGACGCCCAAATTGAGTGAAACCAAACTAAACCCTCATAAGCAGCACGCTAAGTTAGTGGATCTGCAATTTGTCGTTCAACAAACACAGCTATATCTCTCACACTTTCAACAGAACAACTAGGTGTATTATGTCAAAGATATTAATCCCGAAAATAAAATCTCCTTTGTTTATCAATATGATAAATGCACTAGACAAACATCATTCGGATGCATGTATCAGTGTGTTTATCGACAGCGATAACAGCCGTATGCTCCTTATTGGTGGTGCCCCTGGTCAATACGGACAAATTGAAATACCTCTCGAAAAAGGCCATGGTTTGAAGAATGCTGAATTCTCAATCCCTTTCGATTTTTTCATGTGCATGAAAGAGCAACAGCAAGAGTTTAATACCCTAGCCAATCAGTATATTTTTGAGCTCAGGTACAAAAATGGCAAATACATCAATATCGAGTATTGTTTATTACTCAGAGACGACAAAAAGATTGATGATTCAATACATTTCCCAATGTCCCGTTTTGAATTAGACGCTGCTCATGAAAATCATATTCAATATCAGGTGGCCAATACTCAACGTGCTTATCATGAGCTGAACGGACGCTCGATTGTTGACATTATCAATTCAACCAATTCACTCATACCTTTTGATTTTGTTGAATTTAGAAAAAATGAAAAAGAGATCCGCTTCCAGAAAAATGGTGAAGTCACGACCAAACGATTACAAGACAATATCGACTTACCTCATACCCTCCCCTTGACTGAAGCCGCAAGCCAAACGCTTAAAACGCTGTACATGAACTCTGAAACAGGCAGCATAGCGTTTAGCTTAGAGGGAGAACTACTCACGTTTAAAACTGACCAGCACACGCAAAGTATCTCTCTGGAAGGCATAGAGCAATTTCATCGAAAAATAACTCAGGAAAGCACGTTACTCCTTGAATTTGCATCTAATTTATACGATTTCAAACAGTTAAATAACATGATCTTAAAAGAAACCAGCGTTAGATCGCTCAATACTGCGATGCTACTGTTTGACAGCAACAGGTTATTCTCATGCATGTTGCCCGGACGTCGGGAGTTCATTCGCGAAGTCAGCGTTAAACACCTTCATAATCACAACGCATTATTATTTTCCTATTCGCCTCGCACTCTCAAAGACATGAAATTAAAAATTTTTGCTAAAGGAGGCGAGATCCGCATTACGTTAACTCAAAATCAAAATGGTGAACTGAAACTCAATTTCTTTGATAAACCAGAAGATATGTCACCGTTTGATAGCCTTAACTTAGTATCAGAACAATCACAGTTAGCTGCATATCAAAAATTGAAAAACGAGTACCTGAACACTTACGATGACCGCTACATTTTGCCGCCATCGCGCCAAGGAGAACTCGATTTGTTTGCCGAACAACCAAGCGATGTGCCAGACGAAATTGATACTCCAGTTAATGACATAGAGTCGCATGCGCAATACACCGACACGACAGAAAACCAAACAGAAGATAAACTCAAGAACGCTCGTGTTTATTCGCCAACGACTCATCCTGATTTAGCACCTAAACCGAACAATAAGCATTCCGAAAACATCACAGAAAACAGTGGCGATTTAGCCAATATCGATGAATATGGGTTTGCCGATGATTGAGTCAGCCCCCAAACTTAAACTGAATACGGTTATGTGTGGTTGTGAGGTAAATGACGGCAACAAACTTCCGCTAAATTGCACAACAATTTTCATTGGTAAATGGTCAATTTAAAAAGCGCAGCAATTTAAAACAAAATACTGGACAAATAAACAGTATTAGTTATATTGATAGGTGTGTTTTTAACCAATAGTTGGCAAACTGCAACTATTGGAAGGGACATTCCAGGTTGAGTTGCGCGATGTAAAAGTGCGGTTAACCTAATAAATAAGCAGTTGGGAGAGAGCGGCTGCAACCACTCTCCCCCGTACCGGCTGCACTCGCTATTAACACAGACCCAGCCGATTGCGAAATTCTAACGAATTCCATCGGATAGGGACAGTGCTATTTGATGGAGGCCACCTATGGCTCATATTCGTGTACGTCCCAATGGGCGTATTCAGTTCGACATGCATCTTTATGGCTGCCGTTTTCGTGAAGGCACAAAAATGCTGGCCACACCTAAAAACCTTGCAACTGCCAAGACAACACTCAAAAAAATGAACGCGGAGATAGACTTAGGCTGCTTCCAATACCGTGACTATTTCCCCAAAAGTAAAAAAGTCGCTCAATTTGAGCAGTTGCAGCGTGAAAAACATCCTGATCGTGAATATCCATTTTTCAATGATTTTGCTTATCAGTGGTTTGAACGCAAAAAGGCGACGTGGAAAAATAGCTATAGAAACACCATGCAAAACGTTTTAGATAAGTATCTGATCCCACAATTTGGCAATACATTGATGAATGAGATCACCCTATCGCAGATCGATTTTTATCGTCAGCAGTTAATGCAAATGGTAAAGGCAGATAATACCCGGCAATTATCTAATCGGCGCATTAATAACTTACTGTGGCCCATCGTCTCCATGGTAAGCCTCGCGGCAGAAGAATATAAATTTGAATACCCATTGAGACGCTATCGCTCACTTAAAGAAGAAAAGGCTGAGTCTCATCCGATGACGATAAAGGAGGTTAAACTTTTCCTATCCCACGTCCCTCCCGAATGGAAAGATTACTTCATCATTCGGTTTTGGACCGGCATGCGCAGCTGTGAAATACATGGATTAGAGTGGCAACATGTTGATTTTAATCACCGCTTAATTCGCATACGGCAAAACTGGGTGAATGGTGAAGTATGTGATGTGAAAACACCAAAATCTAGGCGTGATCTTAAAATGTGTGACACGGTATACGATGCCTTTAAACGCATTAAAAATTTGGCATTGTCAGAGTCAGGCTTTGTGTTTACTGGCAAATCAGATGCGCCACTGGATACCCATTTTGTTAGCAAAAAATTATGGTACCCGACACTCATTAAAGCGGGACTGAAACGTCGACGAGCTTATGAAACTCGTCACACCGCGGCAGTGCTGCATATCGCAGCCCTAGAAAATCCACTGTATATCTCACAAATGCTTGGCCACAGTGATACTCGGTTATTATTTGATGTCTATGCACCTTATGTTGCAAACGCATCTCGAAGCGATGGCAACGCATTTGATAAACTCATGCGCAACGAAAACATGCTGTAAAACCCCGTAAGTTATACTCAACTTGAGTTGGCTGATATCATGTTGTTTAAATCTGGTAACGTTATCACTGACTATGACAGAGCAAGAAACAGAAATTGAAACTCAAGCGGTCACCTATGCGAAAGCAAATCGTACTCGGATAGCTCGAGAACTGACCGATTTAGACAAGTTTCCAGCTGATCAACAACCTGTGTCTATTTTTATGTGCGGCTCTCCTGGCGCTGGAAAAACCGAAGCTTCAAAAGCGTTTCTTGAAATGTTTGATGAAACGGGAATTATTAGGCTTGACCCTGATGAGCTAAGAGTCTTCTTCCAAGAGTACACTGGTGAAAATTCATTCCTCTTTCAGAAAGCTGTCAGCCTTATTGTTGAACGAACCCTAGACAGAATTTTTAACAACAACCAAAGTTTCATCTTAGATGGTACTTTTTCAAACTTTGATATCGCTTGTAAAAATATCGAGCGCCCACTAAAGCGAAATCGAGCCGTGCTCATCATCTTTGTTTATCAAGAACCTACACTAGCCTGGGAGTTTGTCCAAGCAAGAGAAAAGCTTGAAGGCAGACGCATTTTACCTACTACATTTATCGATCAATTCTTAAATTCGCAAGAGGTAGTCCGGCAAGTCAAAGCCAAATATGGCGCGGCAATCAAGATAGATTTACTGATAAAGAACAATGATGGTAGCACTCGTATTTACCATGATAACATTACGGATGTTCAGCATCATATAAAGAAAAAATACTCTCGCACAGAATTAATAAGACTGCTAAACTTGCCACCTGAGCCTATTTTTTAGGCTGTTTTATGTGAGAAATCTATGTCGACCAATACAGCTAAAATTAACGTTACTACATCCAAGCTTTCAGCCTTTGTTATGAACGCAAGTTCAGCAGAGAAAAAACGTGTGTATACTCAAGTTATCAAGAAAGCGACTGAGTCACAGAATAAAATGATTATTGAAGCCAAATCCATGGCAGTGTAATTCATTGGTTTTGTGAATAAAGCCCCGTTAGGGGCTTTTCCTATTTCCTCTGCATCATCACCAACACTCTTCAAGATTCATTCCCCCTCTCGTGCTGCAGGGTGCGTATGATGATAAACCTCCTTTAGCTTACCAATCGTCACCTGGGTATAGACTTGTGTTGTCGAAATATCTGCATGGCCTACCTGCTCTTGGATATAGCGAATGTCGGCACCATTTTTTGACATTACGGTAGCGGTGGTATGTCGATACAAATTACATGCACCAGGTTTATCAAATTAAATTAGATCCTAAAAGTACTCTGACATCAATTACGCGGTGGTTTTTAGACCGCTTGCACTATCCACTCGACCGTTTTCCTAAGGCCTGAATCAAAGGATTCGAGTGGTTGCCAACCTAATTCACGTTGAATTTTACTCGCGTCAATGGCGTAGCGCACATCATGGCCTGGACGATCAGCAACATGTTGTATTAAATCACGAAACCCCATGCCACTCATTGTCAGAGACTGCGGATGAGTGGGCACTAACTCTTCTAAGAGATCGCAAATTCGCTGCACCACAGCAAGATTAGTGTATTCATTTGAGCCTCCAATATTATAGGTTTCCCCTAGTTGCCCTTCAGTGGCGACTAAAAATAACGCCTTAACATGATCATCCACATACAACCAATCCCGCACCTGCTGGCCATTGCCGTAAACGGGCAGTGGTTTTCCCAATAACGCATTATTCACCATTAAAGGGATCAGCTTTTCAGGGTATTGAAAAGGGCCATAGTTATTAGAGCAGTTAGTAATAACTATCGGTAAACCATAGGTACGATGCCAGGCGCGAACAAGATGGTCCGCCGATGCCTTGCTGGCAGAATAAGGAGAACTAGGATCATAGGCGCTGGTTTCACTAAATAGCCCCGCCTTTCCAAGGGAGCCATAAACCTCGTCGGTGGAAATATGGTGCAATCGAAAACGGCGCTGTTGTGCTTGCCCTAAAGTTTGATAATAACTACGGCATGCCTCGAGCAGTGTGTAAGTTCCCACGATATTGGTTTGAATAAACTCCGCGGGCCCATCTATTGAACGGTCCACATGGCTTTCGGCCGCTAAATGCATCACAAGATCGGGTTGGAATTGCTGCAACACCAGGTCTAACCTTGCCCTATCGCAAATATCTGCCTGCACAAAATGATAGCGCTCACTATCAGCAACACCCGCCAGAGATTCAGGATGGCTCGCATAGGTCAGCTTATCGAAATTGAGCACCACTGACTCCGTTTGCTCAATCAGCATTCGCACTAATGCCGATCCAATAAACCCTGCACCACCGGTAATGAGTATTCGCATATCGCCTATCCCATAGTATAAAGGTTAGAAAAATAAAAGGCCCGAAAGTATACAACTTTACCTGTAGAACAACGTGACCTTTTTAAGTACGGGGTGCAAGAAGAATGCTACCTGTGCAAGGCGGAGCGAACACAGAGGCGCATGCGTGCCATTGATTGACGATAAACATCACGCTTAGCTTACCGTAAGGAGTGAACGATTCAGGCATTGTTTGGTAACGGGTTAAGCATCAATAGCGCTTCATCTAATGATGATGTGCACCCTAATAGACTCACACATTGCTATAGGTTTTTTCAAATAAAATTCAGCATCTTAAGCATAAATCACTTTAGCGCTGAGACATTTACTTTGCTAACAATGGCCATTTGAGACACTTCCCTGCCCTCATTATTGTGCTGTCGCAGGGTTGTTGAGCGACTGTTGTCTTATCAAATACTGGTTGATAACGGTGTACACGCTCAGATCTGCTCTGACAATTACTCGTTTTTTCTGACGACTCCGCCAGATTAGATTTGAGCTAAATTGAGGCTGTTCATAATTCTGTGTCAGGTTAATTTCACAGATCGATATGGTTTTCTAAGCGCCCCTCAAAATGGATTGAGAGCTGTGATAGCGTAAAATTCCAATTTAGATGGGATGGGGTGAGTCCAGCGCTCAGAGGCCTTCAATATACCCGCGTAAAGCAGCTTGAGTAAACTGTTCTCGTTAGCAAAACCGCCCTTCGTTTTGGTTAACTTCCTGAATTGTCGATGTACCGCTTCAACTGCATTGGTGGTGTAGATGGCAGTACGGACATAGTCTGGGTATTTGAAATACACCGATAGCAGCGCCCACTTGTTACGCCATGATTTAATCACCACGGGGTATTTATCGCCCCATTTTGTCTCCAGCTCATCCAGTGCCATTTCGGCCGCATTCAAGGTGGCAGCCTTATAAACTAGCGCTGCCGAAGACGTTTGCTCTTCCAAGATGAATTTGACACGACCATTATCCAGTAAACAGATAGCCAAATAAGTAGCGTATTTTATAATCGATACATTTGCCTTTTATGTGTATAAAAAATTAGATACAAGAATCCTTATAATGTATGTAAATTTAGATACTATTGTCGTTGCAGTGTATTTAATTAGAGATACAAAATTATGAAAAAATCCGGTGTCTATGCCGTTGCACTCAAGCAAGTCAAAGCAAAAATCAGCGCTTTACTCGG
Organism: Shewanella sp. SM20; assembly: GCF_025654545.1. NCBI lineage: Bacteria > Pseudomonadati > Pseudomonadota > Gammaproteobacteria > Alteromonadales > Shewanellaceae > Shewanella > Shewanella sp. SM20. The sequence goes on from NZ_JAKKRK010000072.1 coordinate 16,214, forward strand.
TTTATCTGTGCCTAAACCGCCGAAAAATGGTTGGGTGCGCAGTATCCGTGAGGCCTTGGGGATGTCGGGCGCGCAATTAGGTGAACGTCTTAATCTCTCTCGTAATCAAGTCTCCATATTGGAGCGTAAAGAAGCCGATGAAACCATCACACTCAAACAACTTAAACAACTGGCGAGCGGGCTCGATGCCGAACTGGTTTATGCGATTATTCCGCGTCAGTCGATTGATGACATGATAGAAGCGCGCGCTATGGAGTTGGCCAAGCAGCGTTTGGCCATGAGCCACCAATCGATGTTTTTAGAAGCACAGCAGTTAACCTCAGAGCAACAACAGCAAGCGCTGGTTCAATTAGCCAATGAGATTAAAACTGGCAGCACCCGAGATTTGTGGAAAGTCAGTTTGCAGGAGAAATACCAATGAGTCTCTTTGTTGAACCAGAGGGCGCAACCCAACTAAATGCTGATGATGTTGCCGGGCTGAAATTTGATCACATCACGACTCGCGAAGAGCTTAATGAGCTTGAAAATGCCAACATACTACAAGGGTTGAGTTGGTTAGCCACGACGCCTAAAACCAGCATGGATGACATTCTTTCTATGGCGTTTGTGGAAGAGTTGCATCAACGTTTGCTTGGTGATGTGTGGGAATGGGCCGGCAGCTACCGTCACCGAGAGTTGAACATTGGTGTCGATCCGCTGAATATCCGGCCAGATTTACACAACTTACTGGAAGACATCAAATGCTGGATTGAGTTTGAACACTATGACAGCCTAGAACTCTCGGCTCGGATACAGCACAGGTTAGTTAAAATTCACCCTTTTCCTAACGGCAACGAACGTCACTCGCGCGTGATGACGGACTGCATACGAATGGTACTACTCAAACAAAAGCCTTTAGTTTGGTCCAATACAGATTTGGATAAACAAAGCCAAGAGCGGGGTGAGTACATTGCGAGCTTACGCCAAGCTGATGCCGGCGATTATGCGCCTTTAATTCAATATCTTCAGGCGAAAGGGAATGTGACTTAAACCAAGCGTTAAGAGCTAAATATACAATTACAGTGTGGAGACTTTATTCTACTCACACATATGGACGCTTACATCCCCGCACTAAAAGTACGTGGTTTTACGCTTAATGAGATAGAGACGTTACTAAAAAATGCGGGGATTGAGCAGCCAAGTGTGCTATCTGAACGTAGAGCATTCGCAGTAGAGCTTCACCGCCTCGGCTACGATGTTGCTCACATACTTCATATGCTTGGCAATCGCACTTTGGAGACAACACAAAAATTACTAACTACAGACCCCGTATCAATGCTGTCTCTTGATCACATCTTTTGCTCAAGAGACAAGGCTAGCTGGTAACCTTCAAGGATGGTTTGCAGTTTAAACCATCCTTGCCATAACCTTTCCCAGCCTACAATTCCGCTTCGTTTGCTGTCATTCCAGCCCGCGAGTTTTCCTAATCTTAGATAAGCCCAATGCACACTGGGGACTTGTTCGGGCGGTTGGCTTTTTTCCGTCTTTAGCCATAACAACTTCCAGGCCAATGGGCTTAACAGGCTA
>NZ_JAKKRK010000073.1:0-17506 GCF_025654545.1 Shewanella sp. SM20
TGATGGTTCAATGCCTGTTGTGGCTAGTTGGTTTACACGCACAGCAACAGGGCTGGGATAAGCATTTTCAGGCCAATACCATTGGGCATCGAACGGTACTCTCAACGATTCGCTTGGGATTGGAGGTACTCAGGCGGCCTGATTATCAAATCACGGAGAAAGAATTGCTGGCGGCCTGGGTATTATTCGCCAATCAGTTGCTCAAATATGGCTATGCTATGGCTGATTTATGAGGGGATCCTTCAGGACTTTGTATATGTACATTGAAAATGATATAAGGAAAAAGCATTCATTAGGCCTATCTTAATTCGTATCACAATCTCCAAAACACATTAAAAAATAAGGAGTATTTCTTAAGTGCAAGACTAAATATCAGTCAAAAGTTGGAATACTTAAATAAATTTAACATTGAATATTGCACTTGAATCGCCTATCATGCCGTACTAGATTAGCTAAAAATTAGGTTAATTTTTTCTAAAAGGGAATCACGATGAAAAAAACTTCATTAGCACTTGTTACTGCTTTAACTATGTTCGCTTCTGTATCTGTTAACGCTGCAGAAACTGAAGCAGGTACTGCAACTGGTGGCGCAACCACTGGTGGTGCTGTTGGTGGTCTTGCTGCGGGTGCAATCGCTGCGGGTGCAGTTGTTGCGGGTGTTGTTGTAGCCTCTAACGGCTCTGATGGTAACCCAATCACCAGCACTGGAACTACAACGACTTCAAATTCTGGTGCTAACTAATCCATCTTGGATAATTAAAAACAACCGCCTATCGGCGGTTGTTTTTTTTGTTCACCCAGAGAAGAGTAGAAATAATTCCATTTATTGAAATCACTCTCACATCTCTCTACATTTGATATTTATTACTATTGAGAATAAGCAACTCGGATGCGTATAAATAAAAATCTATTGCGACTACTAACCATTTCCACCGTATTGATGGGCATAACGGGTTGTAGTCAACGAATTAGCGCCCTCAACGATACCATCAAATTAGCATTTCTCGGTGAAGATGACGTTAAGCTCACGTCTGAACAAGTGAAATCGAATCCCTATGCCAGTATTTATGCCAAGATAGGCGACACCCCTCAGGCATTTGTGGTTTTAGCCTTTGCAGAACCTAAAATGACCCTTTCCCATGTTAGACCAGAGCCTGACACCACAGAGCTAAAATGGTTATCTGCAGATAATGGTATGTTAGTGACAGTCAATGGACGCTTAATTAAAACCCATAATCTGCTGGAGGGTAATTTAGCTGCAGTAGAAAGCCATGAGCCTGATCCTATTGTGCTAGGTTTGCATTTAGACAACACCCCCAAAACCTGGACTCGCACACTCGACTGGCAACCTGGGTACCACTATGGTTATAAAGTGACTTCTCAATTTAAATTGATTGCCGACGAAAACGTCCTGATCAACGATACCCCAACGCAGCTATTACACTATAGCGAAACGGTATCTGTTGAAGGTCTAAATATTCAATATCAAAATGATTTTTGGCTAAAGCCAGATAATGGGCATGTGGTAAAAAGTCGTCAGAAAATTGCGCCTAATCTGCCTTTTATCGACATTATCTTACTCAAGCCATTTGCGTCTTAGGAGACACGATGAAATCCTATTTAACACCTTTGGCGCTGCTAGTGAGTTCAGTATTCTCGACAGTGGCTTATGCCGAAACTCAGCTGTTTGTAACAACCTCCTCGACTCAAGATGCACCACTGCATATCGTTTATCCTACTGGCATTCGTATTGGGCAAACAGTGCAAGATGGATTACAACAACTGCCTCTCTATAATAAAACGAATAACAAAGAGGTTATGCCTATTTACTGGTTAGGCGCAGCCTTAGTGGATCTTGAAAATACCGCAGTATTAGAAACTAAACGCCAACAAGTACTCTCTCAGCTCGCGCAAATGGGAGAAGCTACGAATGATAGTCACTACATTACTAAGCTTGCCCAATTAGCGCAGTTTTTACGTGGCATTAAGCTGGGGCAGCGAGTCATGCAGCCCTTAGATATTGATGCGATTCGTATTACCGAGTCTTATAACGCCATTATCGAGGGTAAATATCAACTCGTTCTCCCCCCTCGTCCCAGCACGATTACACTTGTTGGCGCTGTCTCTCAAACAGGCAATATGCCATGGCAGAGCCAAGCGAGCAGTAAAGATTACCTAAAACAAGCAGGTTTACTCGAGAACGCAGAAACCAGCTTTGTTTGGATTATTCAACCCGATGGCAACGCAATTAGACAACCTATCGCCTATTGGAATCACCAAGCACAGGATATCGCCCCTGGTGCAACACTTTTTGTTGAGTTTTCAAGCCTATTTGATGGCTACGCCAATTTAAATGAAAACATCATTGAATTACTCAAGAATCGGACTCTGTAATGAAAAAGCCTAGCCATTCCATCCATACCTTAGGCCGTTTATCTGCGCTTTCGCTGGCACTCTTGCCACTGTTACATGCCTCCGCTGATGAATTTGCTTATCCAACGCTGCTACCTTCGCAATCTGATTTTGGTGGTGTGGGTCTAATGCAAATGCCCACGGGACGTATGGCTCCCGAGGGTGAATTTAATTTTGCAACTAGCTATAACGATGACTATCAGCACTTTAGCGCATCGGTACAGTTATTCCCTTGGTTTGAAACCACGGTACGATACACCCAAGTGCAAGATCTGTTATACAGCAGTGACCCTAGTTTTAGTGGTAACACTAAATACACAGATAAAGGTATCGACTTTAAAGTTCGTCTATTTGAAGAAACAAATTGGCTACCTGAAACCTCCATAGGTGTGCGCGACTTTGGTGGAACAGGGTTATTCGATGGCGAATTTATTGCTGCCACTAAAAGGGTCGGTCCATTAGATTTTACCTTAGGCATAGGTTGGGGCTATATAGGTAATAGCGGCAACCTCACCCAGGATAAAAAAGATCTCAACTACAATTGCGACAGGGACACCTCCTATGGTGGCAAAGGGGGGACTGTCGATTACCAGCGCTGGTTTAAAGGGTGCGCGGCACTCTTTGGTGGCGTTGAATACCAAACCCCCTGGGACCCCCTACGGTTAAAAGTGGAATACGACGGCAACGACTATCAATCCGACTTCCCCGTTGTACGTGGTGGTATCCCTATGCCACAGGACAGCAAGTTTAACTATGGCATGCTATACCGCTTTGGTGATTGGGGTGATTTGCACTTAAGCTATGAGCGCGGTAATACTTGGACCTTAGGCTTTAGTTTACAAACCAATTTTAATACCTTGTCGCAAATTAAACGCGACCCTGCGGCGGCTAAGTATCAACCCCTGCCTGCAGCGCCTTTAACACAAGTCTCAACCGAACCAGAGCCTATCAGCGCTACGCCTTCTTCGGCCAGTGTAGTGACGAGCACGAAAGTAGAATCAACGGCTGAAATTGCCACTGAAGTGACTACGGAAATTACCACTGCTGAGATCTCAATACAGCCTCAAATCGTCGCAAACACAGTCGATTGGACAAAAGTGGCGCAGCAACTGGGAGAGATTGCAGGTTACTACAATGCCAAAATTTACCTCGATACTGACAGTATTACCGTAATTGGTGAGCAGACGCGATTTAGGGATAGAAATGAAGCCCATCATAGGGCGGCGACAATCCTAGCAAACAATACCGATATCACTCGCATTAAAGAATATCGTTTAATCGAGACCCACTATAATCAGCCGATGACTGAAACACGCATCGATGCACAAAAATTTGCCAGCGTCGCAAGCTATGGTTATCTCAATGCCAAAATGACGGATGCGAGCGAAGTGAGTGTACCAAGCTTGCCGCAAGGGCAACTGGTGACCAGCACAGATAAAGATTGGTTAGATAACTTAGGTTTTGATGTTTCCCCAACTATGGTGCAATCCTTTGGCGGCTCCGAAGGCTTCTACATGTTTAATATTGGGGTGACAGGCACGGCAAGTTATCGATTTACCGATAACTTTGAGTTTGCAGGCTCAATTTATCTTAACCTCTATGATAACTACGATAAGTTTCTCTATGACGTACCACCCGACGGCACAGACTTAAAACGCGTCCGCACCTTGATCCGCCAATATGTTCATGACAATCCACTGCGGATCAATAACCTGCAAATGACTTGGATGGATAATCTTAGCGAAAATATCTCCTACCAGGCCTATGGTGGATATTTAGAAATGATGTTTGGCGGTGTGGGAACTGAGTTTATGTATCGCCCACTCAATAGCCAATGGGCCTTCGGACTGGATGTTAACTATGCTAAACAGCGTGATCCCGATAGTATGCTTGGCTTCTTCGAGGATGAGCATCAATTTGACCCACTCACAGGGCGAGCATATCGAGTGCAAACGGGTGTTGTTACAGGGCATGTAACGGCCTACTACCAACCAGAATGGTTCCCAAGTACCTTGCTAAGGGTGAGTGCGGGCCAATATCTCGCCGAAGATAAAGGTGTGACTGTCGATTTTTCTAAGCAGTTTGATAGCGGTGTGATTGTCGGCGCATTTGCGACTAAGACTGACCTGTCGGCGGAAGAATATGGTGAAGGCAGCTTTACTAAGGGCTTCTATATTTCGGTGCCATTCGATCTAATGACCATCAAGTCCACCCACAGCCGCGCCTTCCTATCATGGATGCCGCTGACCCGCGACGGTGGTCAAATGCTCGGCCGTAAGTACAACTTATTTGATGTCACTGACGCTCGTGCGCCCTGGTATACCAGACCGAGTGTTGAACCAGCAAAATAGTACCTAGCTAAAACGAAAAACGGGCAAGAACTATCTTGCCCGTTTTTTGCCCCTAACAGAAATTAAAAATCACAAACTCAATCCCATCCATGAATAGCAATAAGCGCTCTACTCTATTGGTGATTTAATCCCATGGGGCGATGAGCGTAAGTACTGTGGCGGCGCTTTGACCGTTGCACCTAATGTTGCCGCCGCATGCCAAGGCCAATGTGGGTCATAGAGCATAGTGCGAGCGAGCGCGATAGCATCGGCTTGCCCCTGTGCCAGAATCGTTTCCGCTTTATTGGCATCCGTGATTAATCCCACGGCAATCACAGGCATATTGACCTCAGCTTTAATGGCATCGGCAAAAGGCACTTGAAAGTGTTCTGCCACAGGGATTTGCTGCAGCGGACTTAACCCGCCGGTACTCACATGGATAAAATCACAGCCTCGGGCCTCTAATGCCTTTGCCAAGACTAGGCTTTGGGCTAAATCCCAACCTCCATCGACCCAATCGGTTGCCGAAATCCGCACACCGAGCACCATTTTAGGCGATATAACGGCCTTAATGGCATCAAACACGGCTAACAATAAGCGCAGACGGTTCTCTAAGCTACCACCATATTTATCAGTACGTTGGTTCGATAATGGTGATAAAAACTGATGCAGCAAATAACCATGGGCAGCATGAATTTCAATTCCATCGAGCCCTAATCGTTCGGCTCTTTGCGCAGAACTAACAAATGCCGCGATAAGCTCATCAATGCCATCGAACGTCATCGCCTGGGGTAATGCGGCGTCTTGATAAAATGCCTGCGCTGAAGGGGCTATCGTTTGCCAACCATTAAGTTCATCGGGGGCAATAGTGCCGCCACCTTCCCAAGGTTTTCGAGTTGATGCTTTACGTCCCGCATGGGCAAGTTGTATCGCCATCGGCATATTTGAATACTTGCGGATAGATTTGAGTGTTTTATCTAAGGCCGCTTCCGTTTTGTCATCCCACAGGCCTAAATCTGCATAGGAGATCCGGCCATTGGGCAAAACAGCAGTCGCCTCTAAAATGAGCATTCCCGCTCCCGATAACGCCATGCTGCCTAAGTGAATCGTATGCCAATCGGTTGCTTGACCGTTTTCCGCCGAATACTGGCACATAGGCGCAATAATAATCCGGTTTGCTAACTCGAGTTGACCTAAGGTCAAAGGCGAAAATAATAAGCTCATTGTCATTCCTTCTAATACAAAGCCTGATTGGTTTTATGATGCGGCGCTGGCGTCGCTATCCCGCGTCGATAAAATAGGTGCAGCTAGCAAGGGCCAATCGATGGCAAAGTCGGCATGGTCCCAAGCAAGCACATATTCATCCTGCGGCGCGTAATAATCGGTGCAACGGTAAATCACATCGGCATAATCACTCAGCACGTAAAAACCGTGGGCAAAACCAGGTGGGATCCACATCTGTAAATGATTATCGGCCGATAATATTCGACCGACCCATTTCCCATAGGTCGATGAATTTTCACGAATATCCACGGCAACATCGAAAATACTTCCCGCACACACTCGCACAAGTTTCCCTTGGGGTTGCAGCAATTGATAATGTAATCCCCGTAGAACATTTTGCTGTGATCGGCTGTGATTATCTTGAACAAAAACAGCGGCTGGGAGTCCTCGATTGGCAAGGCAATCGTCAAAATAAGATTGCCTAAACGTTTCCATAAAAAAGCCGCGTTCATCGCCAAATACCTGGGGCTCAAATACCAGCACCTCAGCTAGCTCAGTTTCAATACACTTCATTAAATACCTGTTTATTAAGCAGTCCTAACAAATACTCACCATAACCACTTTTCAATAAAGGGTGCGCCAAGGCTTGTAGCTGTACAGCATCAATCCAGCCTAGATAAAATGCTGTTTCTTCAGGGCAATTGATTTTGAGCCCTTGCCGTTTTTCAATCGCGGCAATAAATTGTGTTGCCTCAGCCATAGCGTCGGGTGTCCCAGTATCAAGCCAGGCGGTTCCTCGACCCATAATCTCTACTTGTAGTTCACCTAAACTCAAATATCGGCTGATCACATCGACAATTTCCAACTCTCCCCGCGCCGAAGGATGCACACTCTTAGCAAAATCACAGGCTCGACTATCAAAAAAATACAATCCGGGAATCGCGTAGGAAGACCGCGCCGCTAAGGGTTTCTCTTCAATTGAAATGGCCTTTCCTGAATCATCAAATTCAACCACGCCATAGGCATTAGGATTCGCCACATGATAGCCAAAGATAGTCGCACCCGATTGCATTTGTAATGCTTTTTGTAGGTTAGCGCTAAGATGCTGACCGTAAAATAAGTTATCACCTAAGATAAGCGCACATGCATCACCCGCTAAAAAAGACTCGGCAATGATTAATGCCTCAGCCAAACCCTTTGGTGACGACTGCTCGGCATACTCGAGCCGAATCCCCCAACGGGTACCATCCCCTAACAGGGCACGAAAAAGCGGCAAATCATGGGGAGTGCAAATGATCAATATCTCCCGAATGTCAGCCTGCATTAGGGTGACAAGGGGATAATAAATCATAGGTTTATCATAGATTGGCAGCAGTTGCTTACACACAACCTGCGTCATAGGATAGAGCCGAGAGCCAGTGCCCCCCGCCAGTAAAATGCCTTTTCTCATTGATATATCTAGGATTAGTGAATCAACTAAAGTGCAAAGAGTGTAGCATACAAACGCAGGGAAAAGCAGACCGGCCAAAGGCTTGCTAGGTGCTAGAAATTGCGAAGCAGTGTCCTGGATTACAGAACACTTCGTTTACGATTGACGGATTACCGAACGCTCGCAAGCTCACTCTCCGTCAGGGCGAAGCCCGTTCTGTAAACAGTCAGTCACGCAGTGACATTCCGTAGCCGCACAGCAGCGTTCGTAGAAACTAGAGCGCTTCGCTGCTAGAGTCTATAGCCACACAGGGGGGTTCTAGAGCGAGCCAGCGAGTGTCCTCTTTACCGCTCGGGGATCTGAATTTCGACTTTTATGCCTTGATTGGGAGAGGAAGTCAGCAAAATACTGCCATTTAATTTCTGCGTCACCAGATTATAAATAATGGACATACCCAGCCCAGTGCCGCCTTCCTTACGCGCGGTAGTGAAAAAGGGCTCAAACGCCTTCGCCTTAACCTCATCGGACATACCCACACCGTTATCCTGATACATCATTCGAATTTGTTCATTGAGCTTGTCAACCCGAATAGTGATTGCTTTATCTCCAGTAAAATCATCAGGAAAACCATGGCGAAAACTATTAGCCACTAAGTTAGTAAATATTTGCGCAATTGCACCGGGATAAGAGTCGATAAAAATATTATCATCTAACTCAACGGTTAAGGTAATGTTTTTCTTACGCATTAAAGGTCTTAACGAGCTAAAAATTTGGAATATATAGGTCTTTAGATTAAAGCGTTCACGCTCCAGAACGGACTGATCGGCCGCCGTACGTTTAAAGTTATGCACTAACTCAGCCGCCCGTGAAAGATTGCGTTCAATTAACCCTAATCCATCTTGCATAGTATTAATAAAACTTAAAAACTTATCTTCATCCAGTTCATTACGCTCAAAAAATCCCTTCAATAACGCCAGTTCATCTAAACAATGGGTTACCGACGTCACCGCTATCCCCAATGGTGTATTGACCTCATGGGCGACCCCAGCGACTAAGCTTCCCAGTGCCGCCATTTTTTCATTCTCGACGAGGTGGTTTTGGGTCGCACTCAGGTTAGCTAATGCCGCCTCTAATTCTTTTGTTCTATGTTCAACTTGGCTTTCAAGATCCGCATTGATGGCCTTTAGTTGTTGTTGATAATCAAAAATTTCCTTCGCACTCATTGCACGTGCAAACAAATCGGCTAGCGCGGAAGCAAATGCTTTTTCATCCCGAGTCCATTCACGGGGTGTGCCTTGATGTTCAGAGCAAATAATCCCAACCATCTTGCCACTGCGTCGTATTGGGCTATCGAGCATTGAGGTGATGTGATTTGGCTGCAAATACCCAGCCAAAAACTCATGGGTAGCAAGATCCGTTTGCGCGTGATTAGCAACGATAGTGCGTTCGTTATCTAGCAAGCTGAAATAATGAGGATATTGGCTGCGGGTTATGACTAATGGCTCCTGCACGCGCGCATTATCGAGCAGGAAAAAACACTGAATACTTTGGTGATCTTCACTCCACAGCCAGATCCCGGCGCGGGAAATATTAAGTCCCTTGCAGACGGATGACACAATCAACTGCGATGCCTGTGTTAAATCCCCCTGATCGATCACCTGGGACTTACTCACATCGAATAGAATTCTGTCTAACATGCGCGTCATAATGATATTGATCCACCTAAAGATTCTGTATTGTTTTTGGATAACGCCACAAGCCCACCTCCCAAGCGCTAAGAGATAGATTTTAGTATAGATTCAATCTAGGAAGTGACGAGGCCATGTTGACATTTCGAGATTAAATTTTGTTCTCTATTGCCAATTCATAAACACGAAACGAGGAGTGAAGTGCCATTATTCAACTCAAATGATGAGTCGTTAGAGTGAAAAATCAGAGCGAGAGCATGCAATCACTCCAACAATTTATCTTCACCAAGGGCAAGTTCCATCAGCTAAATAAACAATCGAGGTGCAAATAACACATTGTTATAACATGATAATAAGAGAAATTTTGCTCAATACACCTTGCCGAGTATGATAACAACTGACATGCTAAATTTTACTCAACAAATGGGATCGAGTATGAACAAATCACTCTTAACAATCACCTTTTTAGCCCTGTTCACCACCGCCTGCTCAGAGCCCGCACAACCAAGTGCAAATACGGCGGCACAAACCGAGGCAACGGCCAGCATTTCCCTTGGCGATACCAGCAAAAATGCACTCGACTGGCCCGGTGAATATGAAGGCGTCGTTCCCTGTGCAAGCTGTGAGGGGATCCAAACCCATATCAGCCTGCGGGCAGATAACAGCTTCGAGCTAAAGACTGTTTATTTAGGCAAAGATGAGCGGATTTTCAAAGTAACAGGCACCGCAGTTTGGGATGAACAAGGGCGCAACATCACCCTAGCGGATGGTAGTCAATATTTGGTCGGTGAAAACCAACTCATCATGCTAGACACTGAGGGCAAACGCATTACCGGTGAACTTGCCGAGCATTATGTATTGAAGAAGAAAGGTTGATAAAAAATATGCAACTTATCCGTTATCGGGAATGCCCATCAACAACATGGAAAAATGGCGGAGGCAGTACCAAACAGTTACTGATTTCCCCAAGCCATGCGGATTTATCTGATTTTGATTATCGGATAAGCATAGCCAGCGTTTCGAGCAGCGGCCCTTTCTCACTATTTATCGGCATAGATAGGCAACTATGCTTACTCGAAGGTGAAGGACTCAAACTGCACATTCAAGGAGATAGCCTCAATAGCAGCACCCTATTAACCCCCAATAATGCCCCGTTTAATTTTAAGGGTGAAACTCAAATTGAGAGCCAATTACTGGATGACCCAGTTCTCGATTTCAATGTTATGACCAAACGGGACAAATATAGCTCCAATATCGAAAAAATCTGCATTAACGACACTTTTATCTCTGATTCAAGCGAAAACACACTCGACACAACACAGGAGCAAAACGTTTGCATGCCACTGCAATTACTCTTGTGTTTAGAACCCGTTATATGGGACCAGAATGGCCATTTAACTGAGCTTGAACGCTACGATTTATTGCTCTGCCCCCCTGGTGAACCGCTCAATTTCAAAAGTGATAATCCAACCAAATGGCTCTGCATTAGCCTTAGTAGGAACAAAGGGACGTCCTAAAAATTGCAAAGTAACCTTCCTAGATAACAGAACGCTTAGTTCACAATTGACGGAACGCTGCGCTGACGGAGGACGGATTACGGAAAAAGCCGATTTCTGTTACGTTGTCATCCTAGCCACTCTTAGGCGGCCATCCTCGCTTTCACACCGTCATCCTCCCCCCTTTACACTTTCATCCTCGCGGACGCGGGGATCCAGATATTACCGTGTACCATAAATCTTGCCACGTTGGATTTTGTGAATTAATCAGCTCAATGTTCCATTCACGACGCCATTTTTTCAGCTGTTTTTCTCTAGTGATAGCCTCATACATAGATTGATGAGACTCAAAGTACACTAACTGATCAACTTTATATTTATGGGTAAATCCATCAATAATAGCGTTTTTATGCTGCCATATCCGCTGCTCTAGATGACTCGTTACTGCATAGACTGAACTAGAATATGCATAAACTAAATGTTTGACTTTGGTTTGATGACATCCCACAAGAATATTTAGGTGACCAACAAGGTTTGCATCCGCATAAACGTGAGGGTTTTCTATCGAATAACGCACACTTGCCTGTGCAGTAAGATGGATCACACGATCGAATTACTCAGTTTCAAATAACTGAGCCATAGCCCCACGATTAGCTATATAAGCATTAATAAAAGTGAGAGTATAAAAAGATCTGTGTAAGTGGCATTCTATCCATGTATTTGAAAGGAAAAAAGAATGCCAGTATCAGACCAGCTTATCGATTAGTTATTAGCTGATTACAAATCCCCTCAAGACCTGCTTGGTGAGCAAGGTATCCTTAAGCAGTTGACTAAAAAGCTTGCTGAGCGTGCTCTTGAAGCCGAGATGGAGCAGCATCTTGGTTATGCCAAACATGATGCGGCCGGTAAAAATACTGGCAACTCCCTTAACGGTAAAAGCCGTAAATCAGTACGCACTATTCACGGCGACATTGAGCTTGACCCACTGCGAGACCGAAATGGCAGCTTTGAGCCTAAGCTCATCAAGAAAGGCGAGAAACAGCTCGGCGGCTTTGATTAGCACATCGTCTCGCTTTACGCCAGAGGCATGTCTACCCGTGATATCCAAGCCCACTTTGAAGAAACCTATGGTGTTGAAGTCTCGCCGACCTTTATCTCACAAGTAACTAATGCAGTACTTATCGGATAGCGCGGAAAACCTCGCCGTTCAGGGCGAGGATGAATAGCGCAACGGCGAAGCCGTTCTGAGGGCTACGCCGGAGTTTGTTGCTGCTCAATATACTGCCGGATGATCTCAATTGGCGCACCACCACAGCTCCCCGCAAAATAACTGGGCGACCAGAGCGCACCTCCCCAGAGTTTCTTTTTGATCGAAGGGTAATTCTTTTTTCGGATCATCCGGCTGGATACACCTTTGAGACTGTTAACCAGATTCGACACGGCCACCTTCGGCGGGTAATTCACCAACAAATGCACATGGTCGTCTTCACCGTCGAACTCAACCAGCTCTGATTCAAAATCAAGACAGACCTTTTCAAAAAAGATTTTTAGATCATCCAGCACTTCTTTGGTAAAGACATTTCGTCGGTATTTTGTTACAAAGACCAAATGAACGTGCATTTTAAAAACACAATGCCTGCCATGCCTTAAATCGCTTTCAATTTCCATAGACCAATCTATAATTGAGTTGTATTGACACAGTATGAGCAAGCCATGCAACGACTGCAAGCCTACAAATTCGAACTGATTGTCACTGGAGAGCAGCAGCGCCAGATGCGCCGCTTCTCCGGTGCTTGTCGGTTTGTCTATAACAAGGCGCTGGCGTTGCAAAAAGAACGACATGAGCAGGGTGAAAAGAAACTATCGGCCTTTGAACTGAATAATCTGTTACCACAATGGAAAGCAGAGCCAGAAACAAAATGGCTGTCTGATTCACCTTCTCAAACGCTGCAACAGTCGCTGAAAGATTTAGATCGGGCGTACAAAAATTTCTTTGCCAAACGAGCAGACTTCCCGCGCTTCAAAAAGAAGGGTCAGTCAGATAGCTTTCGCTATCCACAAGGGGTGAAACTGGAGCAAGGCAATAATCGACTCTTCCTGCCCAAGCTCGGCTGGCTGCGTTACCGCAACAGTCGGACGGTGGAAGGTGAGATTAAAAACGTCACGGTCAGTCAGGTTTGTGGTAAGTGGTATGTATCGATCCAGACCGAGCGGGAAGTTGAAATTGCCGTGCATCAGGGCGATGCCATCGGCATTGACATGGGCATTGCCCGCTTTGCCACCCTGTCCGATGGCCGTTTCTACGCCCCGCTCAACAGTTTCAAACGGCACGAAACCGCTTTGCGCAAGGCGCAGCAGGCCATGAGCCGCAAGGTAAAATTCAGCAATAACTGGAAAAAGGCCAAAGCCAAAGTTCAGCGCATTCATTCCAATATCGGCAACAGCCGCCGTGACTACCTGCATAAAATATCAAACGACATTAGCAAAAACCACGCGATAGTCTGTATTGAAGATTTGCAGGTCAAAAACATGTCAAAATCAGCGGCAGGAACCGCCGAGCAACAGGGTAGGAATGTTAGGGCGAAGTCAGGCCTGAATAAAGCCATTCTTGATCAAGGCTGGTTTGAGTTCCGTCGCCAGCTCGATTACAAGCTGGCATGGAATGGCGGCCACCTGATCGCCGTTCCACCGAAAAACACCAGCCGGACGTGTCCGTGCTGTGGTCACATATCGAAGGATAACCGCGCCACGCAAGCTCGGTTTGCCTGTGTGGAATGTGGCTTTGAAGAAAACGCCGATGTCGTCGGCGCGATCAATGTATTAAGGGCGGGACACGCCCGATTAGCCTGTGAAGTGAGTGGTGCAACAATGCCGCCAGCAGCAGGAACCCACCGAAGCGAGTCCGGCGTTCGCGCCTAACCGCAGTAGGAATCCTCGTCGTTTACGGCGAGGAGGATGTCAATAGCTTTGGCTCATAAGCTATGGTCGGAGAATTTCGCGCTGTTCGTTAAAAACCGCGGTGTAGAAGATATCTTGATCGCCTGCGTTGATGGCCTTGAGGGCTTACCGGATGCGATATAAGCGGTTTACCCTAAAACGCAGGTACAGCTGTGCATCGTGCATCAAATCCGCAACAGCCTGCACTTTGTCAGTTGGAAAGAGCGTAAAGCCGTTGCAGCAAATCGAACTAGCCCTGAAGCAATTTGCCGAGACGTAGGATAAGCAGCAACCAAGTATCAGCAAATCTTGGCGCGAAAACTGGACAAGGCTTAGCGTTTTCTTCGACTGTCCCCCGGAAATCCGCAAGGTGATTTACACCACCAACGCCATCGAATCACTCAATGCCAGCCTACGTCAGGTGACCAAGACCAGGCGGTCGTTTCCGAGTGATGACGCGGTGCTGAAGTTGCTGTATCTGGCTTTACACCAGATTGCTAAAAAGTGGACAATGCCACTACGAGATTGGAAGCCTGCCATGAGGCAGTTTATGCTCATGTACAGCAACCGTGTGTCGTTATAATAAATAGCCTTTTATAGTCTCTAACTCTCATATTTTGAAGACGATGTGTCAGATCTAGTCTGAACTAATACATTAAAGGGCGTTTAGACAGCATGCTTAGACATTTAATTTTAGCCTGATGCTGAATTCCGAACGCCCTACTAGCAATACTAAATCTCACTAATAACCATATTGACTAACTGGTTGCCAGTGTTTCTTAACATCATTCTGAATAAACTTTTGTTTTTCTTTAATTAAATCAGTCTCTACTAACCCTATTGCTTGATGGGCCTTTTCCTTAGTACTGATATCTGGATAGCTAACTTGAGTAACGTTAAGTTGCTTCAATATTCCAGCGAGCAGATGACGTGCTTCGTTCGCTTGTTCAATGGCTTTATCTAAAAGCTGCTTACCTTCTTGTGGATTATGTGCATACAAACCATGTGAAGACATGGCAAAGTCCCAGCGCCACTGACTGTGTCGTATCGCCATAATGGGCTCATTCATATTCTCCCATTTAGCACCGGCATCCCATGCTGCTTTGGCTTCGTAATGAGCCTTGACGAGTAAAGCTTCCACTTCGCGGGCTTTTGTTTCAATAGTTAACTTATTCGCCGCGAGTTTAGTTTCGATTTTGGTTTTGCTGCTATGGCAGCCGCTGCAGCTACTATCAAAGTGCGGTAAGGCCTTATCAACTTTATGGCTCGTAAATTCAACACCTTTTGCATCCTGCTGGGTAGGCATATGGCAGGTAATGCAAGTGACACCGACTTCGGCATGTTTACTGCGACTCCAGTGTTCAAACTCAGGATGACGTGCTTTGAGTATGGGCGTTTTCGAAAGAGGATGGATCCATTCGAAGAAGCGGCGAGTGTCATAGTATTTTTCAATATCATCAGCGGTATTGCCAAATATCCAGGGAATGTTGACAACATTACTTTTTTCCGGACGGAAATAGTAAGTGACATGACATTGACCACAAACCTGCGCACCTTGCATATTAATATCTTGTTTATCGAATGGCAGATGAATTTTAGCCATCGCATCTTGCGCATGAGGGCGAGGTAAGGCTAATTTATGAGTGCCAGATTCATGGCAGTCACTGCAATACACTACGCTTTGGATCTCTTTGCCCAGATCGGTAAAGTTTTTAGCGGAGTATCCTTCAAATCCCAGTTGTTCAATCAATCTAGAGGCATCCGGTGTCTTGCAGGTCCAACAACTGGCGGATAACCCATTCTCTCCTGCTTTAGGTGGCGTACCCGTACGTAAAGTATGCGTCACATCGGCAACGGCAAAATGGTGTCCACGTGGGCTATGGTACTCTTTGGCATAGGAAGATCCTGCCCAGAGTATGATGCTGGCGGGATAATTGGCGAGCATATCCTCGCGTTCAACTTGTTCAGAGGTGGCTTGCCAAGATTGATATTGGTTAGGATATTTTTGTTTATTGCTAGTATCGGAAGCCGCTACAGATGTACATGTAGTGATGACGAACAAGCAAATCAATTTTAGCAATGTAACTGTTTTAAAATAAGTTTTCACTTTGTAACCTTTTGTCCTAACATCAATATTAACCTGGGCGCCCATCAATACGAGGGCGAGAGAGTATTGGCAAATAGTGCCATACAAACAGTGCAAATGCGATAAACCAGCAAGTGCCAGCCAACCATAACCATACTTGGGAGTGGGCCGGAAACCAGATGGGCATCAATGCCCTGAGCAGTGCCGCTAATGGTAGGCAGATAAATGCTAAGATCATTTTCGGGCCTTCATAAATATTTCGGCTCGTGTGTCCGAGTGACACTCTAGAAATCATTGAAAGACACAAGGTCGCCATACAACCAATGGCAAATAGATGAAGCAAACTGCGATAGGCATATTCATTATCAAGATACCAACTCATGGCCAACAGGCTGATTGGTAGCATGAGGTAAGCAATATGTAAGGACCACAGCATGGGTTCTTTCAGTGTTTTATGGGGCAGCCAGCGTGCAAATCGGACTAGATGCAAGAGCCCTGTAATGAGTAGTAAGCCTCGCTCGACTTCCTGAGGTATAAGGTGGATGAGTGATTGAATGACGAGCAAGATCATCGTCAGGATCAGCGGGTATTCAACCCAAGTTAAGGGATCTGCTTTAGTGGCCTTAATGCGCATCGCGGTAAAGAATGGAATGACACGCCCACCAACTATGGTGATAAGTAAGGCTAACCACCATAACATGGCCTGCCAAATTTGATTGGCAAGGATGAAGTCGCGTTCAAATAAAGCGTAATAGCTGACATTGTTAATCACGAGTGCTGCAAACAACATAATCGGAAAACCAATATTGCGCCATTGCTTCACCTTATAAATGCAGCGCCATAGGGTAAGGCTTGCCATACCAAGGAACAATGAATCAAATAATGCCGGCAAAATTAGTGGAACTTGAATAGGGAGTAACAGTAATAATCGTGCCAGCAACCAGCAACTAAAGGTCAACGCAAGTGGCCATCCCTTTAATGTGGGTTGATTTGTCCAATTTTGAACCGCAGTAAGTAAAAAACCACAGACAATTGCGATTGCAAAACCGAACAACATTTCATGTGGATGCCACCATAGGGGCAATACTTTACTCCAAAAAGATGAAGGAAAAAAACTATATTGAGGAGTAAACCATGTTAGTAACCACAAAGGGATATATAACGCAGCTAATATTGCTCCCCCAAGAAAAAAAGGTCTAAAGCCTAGTCGCCATAACGCATGAGTTCGTTCGGTTTGTGTAGGATCATCAATATTTAGCATAGTTTTCACCCTAGTTGCAGACGACAGATAAGACGCATTGGGAAGTTCTGGAGATATTGAACTAATGCCATGTGGCCAAGCATCATTGTTCGTGTGTTTCTCTCTAAATTTAGAGGAACACACGCCCTTGAGGGAGTGTCCCTCAAGGGTAAGTTGTTTATAACTGTGTTATTTATTAGGTTGTTTGTTTTTATCTTGCCTGATGGCGAAACAACCTACTGCTACGAGCATTAAAGTCGCAACAGAAAAACCAGCTAATGAATACAAAATAAACGTTTCAGGTGACACTATGTAGTTACTCATAAGGATGTCCTTACCTTAGATTTTAGCATTTGATTCAATTTCGAGCAATTAACAGTGTTCAAGGCGACCCACCGTTATACTTATTCAGTAAGGCGTTGTTGCCTAAATGAATGAACCTTCCGTCTCAGATGCGATCAGATCCTGTGAATACCACGCAGGAACCGCTATCAGATGGGCAAATCTAAATCTCGCATTACCAATTGGCCGGAATATAACAAGGCGTTGACCAACCGAGGCTCACTGACTTTTTGGATAGACGAGCAGGCGCTCAACCTCTGGTGTCACACTGAACACCATGGTGGTCGAGGTCGGGGATTTCAATACAGTGACACGGCGATAG
>NZ_JAKKRK010000074.1:0-16934 GCF_025654545.1 Shewanella sp. SM20
TGAAAGAGATTGCACGATAGATTGTCCTGTATGAGCTGCAAGTTGAGCCGCCAACTGTACAAGCCGTTTGGTCCTTCGTACATCCCCTAATTGTGCGCGCTGAAAAATGCTTTGTGCCCAGAGTGATGGTTCACTTAAAAACATGGTATGTGGTATCTGAAACAAAAGGTCAGGATCAGATCAGGGTAATTGAAAATGGTTCAAAAAAATCCCTCGGGGCAAACCGAGGGATTTGTGTAGAAGAGACAGCTGCATTAGCGGGGTTTTAGGGCAACACCTTTCCCAAACCAGCGGGCAAATCATATCTGCCCGCTGCAGATATGCGACGCCTTGCCTCTGAGCTAGGCGCCCCCTTGAGCACTATCACAAGTGCAGATCCTTACTACTAGCAGTACTGTTCCATCGGCAACAAAATCCATTAACGGCACGCTAGTAGTTGTTATGTAAGGAAACATAAATGAAACCGTCTAAACTCACATCAGCCATACTTGTGCTGAGCTTTGCCACACCTATCTTTGCTGTTCAAGCCAATGATACCGCTGCAACCAATGACGAGTTACGCACTGAGTTACAACAAATTCAGCAAAGACTCGCCATGCTCGAAGCCCAAGAAAAAGAGGCATCGGTTTTATCGGATACTCAGTTTAATTTTTATGGTTCTTTACGCCCGACTTTCGGCCTGACCCACACTAACTCGGACGATGTGTGGGATGTGGGCGATGCGAACTCGCGAATTGGCTTTGCCGCAGAACACCAACTTGGCAATGGCTTAGTCGGGTTTGCGAAAGGGGAATTTAAGGTCGATATCAAAGATGACGGCGACTTTGGCGATGCACGCAAAGCCTATGTCGGATTAAAGGGATTTTTTGGTAGCGTAGCCATAGGTAAACAAGCCGTCACCCAGGAAATCATTTCCGATCCCGTCGACATCTTTAATCGCTCAGGAACCCCACTCGCCTATGACAGTGCGAGCCCCTTCAGACTCAATAACCTAGTGACCTATCGTAAAGAATTTGGCGACCTGTTATTTTCGGCCGATGCGCAATTCGACGGCAATAAAGGCAGTGGCGGCAGCGACTTCGTTAACGCGGGTATCCGTTATAAAACCGACTTCATCTACATTGCCGCGGCTTTTTATAATAAAGAGTTAGAAGACAACAAGGATGAAAATACATTCGGTGTAACCCTAGCGAAAAATTTCAATTCTCTGTTCCTCGCCGCAGCCTACCAAAACATTGAAAAAGACAGCGTCGATGGCACAACATTGGATGGTTCAACACTGGATGTGGTTGCAAGTTATCCCATCACTGACAGCTATAAAATCAAGCTAGGCGTGTCCAGATATGACGATGGCGACAATGACATCACCTCCGCGAAATACAATGCCTATAACACTACGCTGGAATGGCATAAAACACCGAAATTCAGCACCTTCATCGAATATCAAAAAACAGATTTTGAATACCGCGAAACCAATGACCAGATCATGCTAGGCATGCGTTATAACTTCGATTATACGTTCTAAGTTTCTATCTCAAACGTATCGTTATGTGAGCAAGCGAGGTGAAAGATTTAGCAACCTCGCCCACGGGCTCACAGCACTAAACTTAAAAGCATAAAAACAAGAAACAACAAAGCCACGACTCGCGTGGCTTTGCTTATTTAAGACGATACCGTCTTTATGCTTCGATACGTTCCAAATTAAAACGGAATATCGTCATCCCAGCCATCATCCAAATCTGGAGTGAAGTTTTGCTGTGGTTGTGGCGCAGGACGCTGTGCCGGTGCTGCAGGCGCTTGATAAGCTGGTGCTGGAGCGGCTTGTGGCTTAGGCGCATAACCACCTTGTTGTGGTTGTTGAGCCTGTGGCTGACCATAACCTTGCTGCTGGGCAGGTGCTGGCGGAGCATATTGTTGCTGAGCTGGCGCTTGGTAAGCAGGTGCTGCTTGAGGCGCTGGCGCATATTGATTTTGCGCAGGCGCGGCTTGTTGTGGTGCAGATTGATAACCTGCGTTTTGTGGCATGCCGCCGCCCATTGGCGCGCCTTGTGCTTGTCCACCTTGACCACGGCTACCTAGCATTTGCATGCTACCGCTTTGGTCGATAACCACTTCAGTGCTGTAACGGTCTTGACCACTTTGGTCTTTCCACTTACGAGTTTGCAGCTTACCTTCAAGGTAAACCTGTGAACCTTTACGCAGGTATTCACCTGTAATTTCAGCTAATTTGCCGAACAGAACCACACGGTGCCATTCAGTACGCTCTTGCTGTTGACCCTGTTGGTCTTTCCACGATTCGCTAGTCGCTACTGTGATATTTGCGACTGCATTACCGTTTGGCATATAACGCACTTCTGGATCTTGTCCCAAATTGCCAACCAAAATTACCTTGTTAACACCACGACTGGCCATTGAAATCTCCTGCGATTCTTTAAATAATCTATTAATTCAGTATGTTGTTTATCTGTGTCGCCATAGAGGAAAATCAGCTTCCCCAAATACCACACGGCAGACCCAGATATTATTGAGCAGAGCCTAACACAGCTCGTGCTTCTCTTAAATCGAAATGCTCATCAACCTTTAAGTAGGCCACTTTCTCGTCCAGCACGACGATCGCTTCGACGACGCCCATTAATTGGGATAACTGAGTCGCCATATCCCGCGCTTGTGCCTTGTCTTTGACTTCGGCTTCTAAGGTGTAACTCTTTAACAACACAGGGTTTTGCATGCCTAATGTCAGGAATAACCAAATAGACATTAAGATCACGGCAACAATAAATACCCCGACTGCGCCCACGAGCTGGAAAGCACCACCACCGAGCATACCACCACAAAAAGCCCCTAAAAATTGGCTAGTAGAATACACGCCCATGGCCGAACCTTTTTCGCCGACGGGGCAAAATTTGGCAATCAAACTTGGCAGTGAAGCTTCTAAATAGTTAAACCCAGTAAAGAAGAGCACCACGGCAAAACTCAATACCCAAAGATTGCTCGCAAATGCGGCCATCGCCAGCAATGCCACTATCATTATCACGAGGGCAATTTGGAACATCGCCTTAGTATTTTTGCGCTTAACCCCTATGATGATTAACGGCACCATCAAAATAAATGCGCCCACAAAAGCGGGGAAATACAGCATCCAATGTTTTTCTTTCACTAGACCCGCATCCACCAGATCCAGCGGCAGTGCCACAAATACTGCGGTGAGCACTAAATGCAGGATAAAAATCCCAGCGTTAAGCCTAAATAATTGCGGCTCGAGGAACATACGTTTGAGCTTAGCGGGCGTAGCTAGAGTGTCTCCCTTCGGCGCCTGAGTGATGGGATTAGGCACTAAAAACTGGATCAACAGCATACCGACAATAGCCAATACCGCCGTTAACCAAAACAATCCAGTCAACCCAAGATGTTGCGCGACGATAGGTCCCATTAGCAAAGACAGGGCAAAAGATAACCCGATACACATGCCAATAATCGCCATCACCTTAGTGCGCTGCTCGTCGCGGGTTAAATCTGCGGCAAGCGCCAGCACGGCAGCGGCAATCGCGCCCATACCCTGTACAGCTCGACCAAAGACAACGCCATAAATCGTATCTGCATTAGCAGCGATAACACTGCCAATAGCAAACAACACTAAGCCACCAAGAATAATCGGCTTGCGACCATATTTGTCAGATAAAATCCCCATAGGGATTTGCAGCACGGCTTGAGTCAGGCCATAGGCGCCGATAGCAATACCCACCCACAGAGGCGAAAAGCCTTCAAGATGCTGACCATAAAGTGCAAAGACGGGCATGATCATAAACAAGCCCATCATGCGCAAACCAAATACACTGGCTAAAGAAAACGCGACTTTTTTCTCAGTACCCGAAAGTCCGTTGTTACCCATGATTTTGCCCTGGATTGAAGTCTTTTAAGGGGCGCATGTTACCACACCCAAAAGGATTTGCTCAAAAGGAAATAGTGGCCTAAACCACTGACTATACACTTAGCTTTTATCCCGTTTATCACGGACCTATATTGACTGTGTCTGAGTTAACATCTTTATTTTTAACGCTCAGACACAGGGGAATGAGTCTAACATAGTGTTCACAATTGTCCTGTGAGTCAGTGCGCAACAACAGTATTAATCTTAGTTAATCCATTCCATCCACAACATCCCGCAAAGCAGGCCGACTTAAAGCCAGTGCCAGCCCTAGGATTGGTGCAGATCACAGAATCAACTAAACTCAGCGGCGGAACTGTGCGATACTTGTGCTCATTTTTTTAAGCATATGGCATTAGAGCGATAGATGGATAAGATTGAAATACGCGGCGCACGCACCCACAATCTCAAGAATATCAACCTGACTATCCCAAGGGATAAACTGATTGTCATCACGGGCTTATCGGGATCTGGCAAATCCTCCCTCGCTTTCGATACTTTATATGCCGAGGGCCAGCGACGTTATGTCGAGTCCCTATCTGCCTATGCTCGCCAATTTTTGAGTTTAATGGAAAAGCCCGATGTGGACCATATCGAAGGCTTAAGCCCGGCGATATCCATAGAGCAAAAATCCACCTCCCATAACCCACGTTCAACCGTGGGCACGATTACCGAAATTTATGATTACCTGCGCTTGATGTTTGCCCGTGTGGGTGAGCCGCGTTGTCCGACACACAATCAACCCTTGGCGGCACAAACCGTCAGCCAGATGGTGGATAAAGTGTTGGAAATGCCCCAAGACAGCCGCTTAATGCTGCTCGCACCTGTGGTCAACGCTCGTAAGGGTGAACACGTTAAATTGCTCGAAGGTCTATCGGCACAGGGTTATATCCGTGCACGTATCGACGGTGAAGTGTGTGACTTAACCGATCCGCCAACCTTAGACTTACACGTTAAACACACGATTGAAGTGGTTGTCGACCGTTTTAAAGTGCGTGACGATATCAAGCAACGCTTAGCGGAATCCTTCGAAACTGCGCTAGAACTCTCCGGCGGCATAGCGACCGTTGCCAGCATGGAAGACGACACGGGTACTGGTAAATCCAAAGGCGAAGAACTGATCTTCTCGGCCAACTTTGCCTGCCCGCACTGCGGTTATTCGATGGCGGAATTAGAGCCAAGGATCTTCTCCTTTAACAATCCAGCCGGCGCGTGCCAAACCTGTGATGGTTTAGGGGTACAACAATTTTTCGATCCTGAGCGCGTGATCACCAATACCGAGCTTTCACTGGCGGGCGGTGCGATTCGCGGCTGGGATAGACGCAACTTCTACTATTTCCAAATGCTTAGCTCACTCGCCGAACACTATAAGTTCGATGTCGAAGTGCCCTACGAGCAGCTTAGCGAAAAAGTCCGTAAAATCGTACTTTACGGCTCAGGTAAAGAAAGTATTGCCTTTAAATACATTAATGACCGCGGTGATGTGGTGGTGCGTAATCACCCCTTCGAAGGCATTCTAAACAACATGGACAGGCGCTATCGCGAAACCGAAAGCAACTCGGTACGTGACGAATTAGCCAAGTTTATCAATACCCAAGCTTGTCAAAGCTGTGGTGGCTCGCGCTTACGCGAAGAAGCCCGTAACGTGTTTTTAGGTGATATCAACCTGCCACAACTCACCACTTGGTCGATTGGCGAAGCCTTGGACTACTTCGAGAAAGTCGAATTTAGTGGCCAAAAGGCGCAGATCGCCGAGAAGATTTTAAAAGAAATCCGCGATCGCTTAGGCTTCCTCGTGAACGTGGGCCTCAATTATTTGAGCCTATCACGCTCGGCGGAAACCCTCTCGGGCGGTGAAGCCCAACGGATTCGACTCGCCAGCCAAATTGGCGCCGGACTCGTCGGCGTAATGTATGTGCTCGACGAACCCTCAATTGGTCTGCATCAAAGGGATAACGAACGTCTGCTGCAGACGCTTATCCACCTGCGGGATTTGGGCAACACTGTGATTGTGGTTGAGCATGACGAAGATGCGATCCGTATGGCGGATCACGTGATCGATATCGGCCCTGGCGCAGGTGTACACGGCGGCGAAGTGATTTGTGACGGTCCAATTGAGAAGATCATCGCCTGTGAAGAATCGGTCACCGGCCAATATATTTCCGGTAAGCGCAGCATTCATATCGATACGCCGCGCATTCCATTCGACAAAACTCAAGTGATTGAGTTGTTTGGCGCGCGCGGCAACAACCTGCGCAATGTGGATTTAACCATTCCTATTGGCCTATTCACTTGTGTTACGGGCGTATCGGGTTCGGGTAAATCGACCTTAATCAACGATACCTTCTTCAAGATCGCCCATAGAATGCTCAACGGAGCGACTGTGGATGAGCCATCACCCTATGACCGTATCGAAGGGATGGAACTGTGCGACAAAGTGGTCGATATCGACCAAAGCCCGATTGGCCGCACACCGCGCTCAAATCCGGCCACTTATACAGGCATCTTCACCCCAATTCGCGAGATTTTTGCCGGAACCCAAGAGTCGAGGACTCGCGGTTACCAGGTCGGCCGTTTCTCCTTTAACGTAAAAGGTGGACGCTGTGAGGCTTGCCAAGGCGATGGCTTGATCAAGGTCGAAATGCACTTCCTACCCGATGTGTATGTACCCTGCGATTCCTGTAAAGGTAAGCGCTATAACCGCGAAACCTTAGAAGTACGCTATAAAGGCAAGAATATTCACGAAGTACTGCAGATGACAGTGGAAGATGCGCGTCAGTTCTTCGATGCCGTACCTGCCATTGCCCGTAAGCTACAAACCTTGATGGATGTGGGTTTGTCCTATGTGCGTCTCGGCCAAAGTGCGACAACACTTTCGGGTGGCGAAGCCCAAAGGGTGAAACTTGCCAAAGAGTTGTCTAAGCGTGACACGGGCCAAACCTTGTATATCTTGGATGAACCGACCACGGGCTTACATTTTGCCGATATTCAATTGCTGCTCGACGTGTTGCATCGTCTCAAATCCCACGGCAACACGATTGTGGTGATTGAGCATAATCTGGATGTGATCAAAACCGCAGACTGGATTATCGACTTAGGCCCAGAAGGTGGCGGTGGTGGCGGTATGATTTTAGCCACAGGCACGCCGGAAGAAGTCGCCGAGCATCCAACCTCCCACACGGCACGCTTCTTAAAGCCACTGCTAAAACGGGATATCGAGCTGGCAAAGGCCAATAAAGCTAGGGCTTAACATTCGGCTCATGCCGCAGTTGGTCTGAATAATAAAAGCGCAGTCGCCCTAAGCACTGCGCTTTTTTTCGCTCAGCAATCCAATATGCTTAAGCTATCGCATACATATAGATCTCATTGAATTAGAATCGGATTTAGGCAAAGATGATATTCATCTTCTGGCGAAGGCTTCAGCGATAAGGAATGTCCATGCGTGATAGCACTCAGTCCCCAGTGACTCACCTTATATTACCGAGGCAGTATCAATCACTTTTAAGTAAAAATCTAAGCGACATAAACCTAAGCGCATTGACTCTATTCAACCACAGTCGTATCGGTCAGCTGCTCGCCAAGTTCAAGATCATGCACCTTATAAGACATCAATCCCAAAGACTTGGCTTATTTGCACTGGCCTGCTTTGTTGTAGCCACCCTCACTGGTTGCGCTAACTCAGCCGAAACCTGTGCACGCACAGAGCTAAAACTCACTTGGGCCGAGCCCACAGAGTTACAAGCGACAGTCACAGTATTAAGCTCGGATGAATTTGAAGGCCGCAAAACCCAAACTCAAGGTGCGGCAAAAAGTCGTGACTATATAAAGCAGCAATTTCAGGGGCTAGGTTTACAGCCTTGGGGAGCGGACTTTATCGTGCCCTTTGAATATAAAACCTTCTTCACCCAAGAAAACGGCGCCAACGTGGTCGCCACCGCGATGGCGGCAGAACCGACGAATCGATGGCGCATTATCGTCGCCCACTATGATCACTTAGGCATGAGCGGCAGCAAGATTTACCACGGCGCCGATGATAATGCCTCCGGCGTCGCTGCTATGCTCGCTATTGCCAAACATTGGCAACAGCAATTTGCCCTACAACCCAATACCTTGCCTAAGGTAAACCTGATGTTTGTAGCAACCGATGCCGAAGAACCTGGGCTCTATGGCAGTATCGCCTTGGTAGAGCAACTCAAAACCCGCCTGCCAGAAGCGACTTTTGAGCTGATGTTGAATTTAGATATGGTGAGTCACCCCGGCAGGCCCTATGCGATTTACCTAGAGGGAAGTCGAAACTTCACTCAGTTCAATCAATTTAAACCCCTACTGAATCAGCAGAACCGACTTTGCATTAAACTCACGCACCCTAAACCCGTTGGTCGAAGCATACAAAGTACCGATTGGCTGCGGGCGTCGGATCATTACCCCTTCCACAAAGCGAATATCCCTTGGCTGTATTTTGGTGTGCCGACCCATCCCCAATATCACACACCAGAGGATACCGTCGCGACAATCGACATCACTTTTCTTGCGGCAGTGACAGAGTCAGCATTCGAGTTACTTCAATTAAATGTTGAATATTTAAAGAATTAATGGGAAGTGGCGCGTTTCTTGCTCAGTTTTAGCGAAAAAAATGCAGAAAACAGGTTAAATAGCGTGACTCTGATTGGTAAAGTGGCCGCCATGCTGCTATAATCCGTCGTTCGCGGGAAATCGACACGGGGTTGATTTTCTGTCTGTGAAACTTTAGCGCCATTTCGCGCGCGCATCCACAAGGCTACAACCCAATGTCATCCGATGAAAGAACTTTCCGTGAACTCGGCCTATCCGAGAATTTGTTGCGTGCTCTTGACGAGCTAGGTTATGAAAAACCAACGCCAATCCAATCAGCCAGTATCGATCCACTTATGGCTGGCAAAGATATTTTAGGTCAAGCGCAAACAGGTACAGGTAAAACTGGCGCCTTCGCGTTACCACTATTAAACAAAGTTACCAGCCAAACTACACCGCAAATTTTAGTATTAGCACCAACACGTGAATTAGCCGTGCAGGTTGCTGAAGCGTTCAGTAGCTATGCCAAATTTATGAAGAATTTCCACGTTCTTCCTATTTATGGCGGCCAAAGCATGCAACAACAGTTGAATGCCCTGAAACGTGGCCCACAAGTTATCGTTGGTACGCCTGGTCGTGTTATGGACCATATGCGTCGCGGCACCTTGAAACTCGATTCATTACAAGCCTTAGTGCTCGATGAAGCCGATGAAATGTTAAAAATGGGCTTCATCGATGATATCGAATGGATCCTTGAGCACACGCCAAGCGAGCGCCAACTGGCGTTATTCTCTGCCACTATGCCAGAGCAAATTAAGCGTGTAGCTAACCAGCACTTACGTAATCCTGTACATGTTCGTATCGAATCAAGCCAAACTACGGTTGAGTCAATCGAACAGCGTTTCGTACAAGTATCACAACACAACAAACTTGAAGCTTTAGTACGTGTATTAGAAGTTGAAAACACTGAAGGTGTGATCATATTCGTCCGTACTCGTAACTCATGTGTTGAGTTAGCTGAAAAGTTAGAAGCCCGCGGTTATGCTTCATCACCACTACACGGTGACATGAACCAGCAAGCCCGTGAGCGTGCAGTTGATCAACTGAAACGTGGCAAGTTAGACATTCTGATCGCGACTGACGTTGCGGCCCGTGGTCTTGACGTTGAGCGTATAGGTCACGTTGTGAACTACGATATTCCGTATGATGCCGAAGCTTATGTACACCGTATTGGCCGTACAGGCCGTGCTGGCCGTACTGGTATGGCGATCCTGTTTGTAACGAGCCGTGAAATGCGCATGCTGCGCACTATCGAACGTTCAACTAACAGCCGCATTTCACCAATGAAAATCCCAAGCCCAGAGACAGTTGCAGAACGTCGTCTGTCTCGCTTAGGTGAGCAATTGGCTGAAACAATCAACGGCGATTTAGATTTCATGAAAGAAGCTGTTGCTCAATTATGCCAACAGTTAGAAGTCGATACCGATCTGCTAGCCGCAGCTTTGTTACAGCAAGTTCAACAAGAACGTCCTTTGCAATTGCCAGCAATTCAAGAACGTGTTCGTGATGAACGCAGTGAGCGCACTGAACGTAGCGACCGCGGAAGTGATCGTAATGACCGTGGTGGTGAGCGTGGTGAACGCAGAAGTCGCGAACCGCGTCCAATGCCAGCAAGCTTAGGCTCAGCTGAAGCGTTGAAAGACAACCCAGATTTGAAAATGTGCCGTTACGTGATCGACGTAGGTCGTGAGAATGGTGTAGGTGTGGGTAACATCGTTGGCGCTATCGCGAACGAAGCTAACATCGACAGCCGTTACATTGGCGCAATCCAACTTTACGATGCAGTGACCACTGTTGACCTGCCAGACGGCATGCCAAAAGACGTGTTACAGCACCTACGTAAAGTACGTGTTTGTGGCAAGCCATTGAACATCCGCGAAGCTGGCGATCAAGTATTTGTTGATTCAGGCCGCAGTGCTCGTTCAGAGCGTCCTGCTGGTGACCGTAAACCACGTGGCGATCGTCCAACAGGTGACCGCCCAGCGGGTGATCGTAAGCCTCGCGCTGCGTCTACTGGTGATAAGCCATTTGCTGACCGAAAACCTCGTGCAGACAAACCTGCCGGTGAGCGTAAGCCACGTAAACCACGTGAAGACTAATCTAGCTTAAGCTAGAGACTAAAAAAGGAGCCTAGGCTCCTTTTTTGTTGTCTTAACATCGCACTAGCTCAAAGCACACTGGCCAGTTGATATTTCAAGCTGATATAGTCAGTGCAAGAATGCCTAGTTTAAGGATATAAAATGGATTTTTTAGCACTGATCACTTCCCCATTTACCTCGGCACTGCCCGAACTCGCTAAGTCATGCCACAAAGATAAAACTTTATTAATCATGGTACTTGTCGGTTGCACTCTGTTTGCGGGCTTTATTGGAATGTTAGTCACAATGGCAAATTAACTTGCAGTTAAGCCAACATGTCTATTAGTGTCGACTTAGTCTTTAGCAACGCATCTAGTGTATTTCGATGAAAAAAGCCTTTAACGCCGGCCTGTTATCCGCCTTTGTCGCCCCCGGCAGCGGCCATTTTTACCTAAAACATAAACGCTCGGCACTGGTATTTTTTAGCTTAGCGGTCGTGAGTCTTGTGCTGTTGCTCATGCAAATCTATCAAGTGGCACAAGTGATCGCCTTAGATATTCAAAACGGCACCTTACCGCTTGATATTGGCGTGATTTCTGCCGAAATCACGCAACAAACCCAGACCACAATTGCCAATGCCAATGAGCTGCTCTATGGCTTTTTACTCTGCTGGTTAGTGGCATTAGTCGACAGTATTCGGCTTGGGCTTAAGCAAGATAAGCTGGATACATAAAGTAACCGCTAAATATCTTCTGACTCTTAGCGAGGCCGTAGCGATAAAAGCGACGTTGATATTGACCGAACATTTTTAATCAATTGAAATATTGGATATTAGCTTTTAACGGCTGCGGTAATAACACCATAAACAGTCAAGATGGATGAC
Source organism: Shewanella sp. SM20 (assembly GCF_025654545.1). Lineage (NCBI taxonomy): Bacteria > Pseudomonadati > Pseudomonadota > Gammaproteobacteria > Alteromonadales > Shewanellaceae > Shewanella > Shewanella sp. SM20. The sequence goes on from NZ_JAKKRK010000074.1 coordinate 11,498, forward strand.
GATATGTTAGACAATGAAGAACGTGAATTTATTCTAAACAAAGTATCACAACCCGTGATTACCATTGCACGCGAGGTTAATTTTGCCGATCGCTATGCCTCCATGTTAGCGCGCTTTCCTAAGCTCCCTGGCGATTTTAATCCTAAGGTGCCGTCCGAGCGTCAACAAGCACTGGTTGCCCAGTTCCCATATCCGATTCGTTTTTATACAAGCGAGGGGGGATATTACAAGCTAAATGAGAAAAAGTTCGCCTACCCGCATATGACGCTTATGATGGAGATGCGGCAGTGGGTAGTTTTTAACTTTGACTTGTGGCGTGAAGATAAGCGCATCGGTGGCGGCTCCTATCAACAGATTGCCGTTGCAGAGCGGTTAGCGCGAGGTGAAGAGATTGACTGGGATAACGACTGGCGTACACAACGCCAGCCATGGTGCTATAACGAAGATCAATTACAGACGGTGCTAACGGAAAGTTTTGCACTATTTGATGACCTTTGTAAGCAATTACCTAAGTAGTCACAGGAGTTAATTGAGATATATGCGGCTAAACAGGTTAACCGCATAAGCATAAATTATTTAGGCCATGCTTTAATCAGGCTGTGGTAGCAAGAGACCAGTAAATCAGCCGCTTGGGCATAGTCGGGAATAGTTTCAGGGCAATAGAGGGCGCAGTGACTACCCGCATTGCGCGCAGTTTGTAGATCAAACAGATAATCGCCCACATACAAGATCTCTGCGGGCGCGAGTTGCCACTGCTGGCAAATAAGATGAATACCTTCGGGATGCGGCTTAGGCTGCGCATCATAGCGCGTTAATACCAGAGCGATATCTATGCCGAGTTTATCGATAGTGATTTGCGCCGCTTCTGGCATATTGCGAGTCAAAATAGCCAAGGGCAGTGACTTGGCCCGTAGGCATTCGATAAGCTCCCTCGCGCCATCAATCCAACTGGCCTTGAGTGAACTTTGTCTTTCGTACTCATGGACAATGTCTAACGCCTTAGCCCGTGCTTCATCAGTACTGAGACTCTCGACATGGGCCAAGATATCTGTACCAGAATGAATCCCCAACTCACGCCGCAGCCCAGCAAAATCGGGATTAGAATGCGCTAAGGTGCCGTCGAGATCGAAGATGACGCCACGGATATCCTGGAGTTTTAATTCGCTGAGTCTAGTGATCACTGGCCTTTCCCATAGATAAAATGTCTGCGTTAGACAGCCTGCAAACGCTTCGCCTGACGATTACGGTACATAGGCAGCAATTGCACCACCATCACAGACACAATAATCACGCCAATCCCCAGCAGAGATAAACCATCTAATTCATCAGCGCGGAATACTTCTGGCCACCAGCCAAGACTCACCACTAACGCCGTGGCACTAAAGCTAAATACTGGCGTTAGGGCCAACATGGCACTGACCTGCGCCGTCGGCCAATACTTCATCGACTGGCCAAAACAGCCATAGGCGATCAAGGTATTGGCGGCGCAAAACAGTGCTATCTGCCAATCGAAGCTGTCCATACGGACAAACTGACTAAAGTCGCTAAAGGGAGCCATTACGAAAATACCTAAGCCATAGATCACTAAGAGCACGTTCGCGGGCGACAAACGATTCAGTAAGGATTTTTGCAATAAGGCATAGCTAGTCCACGACAGTGCTGAGAACTGGATGATCATCACCCCAATCCAAACCTGATGATTATTAGCCCCAGAAAAATTTAAATTAGGATGGAAAAACATCAACATACCTAAAGCTAAGGTTGCAAAACAGCTGAGTTGCACCGCATTAAGCCGTTCCTTAAAAAACAACACACCACCAAACGCGAGGAAAAAGGGCGAAGTCTGGAAATTAAGTTGGGCGGCGCCGGGTGCGAGGTAATCGAGTGAGTAAACAAAAGACACATAATTGAGCATCAAGAAGATGCCAGCAAGCACTAACCTTAACCAAACTTTGGCATCGAGTGCTGCAAATTGCTTAAGACTACCTGCGCTCCATTGGATCACTATGCTGACTAAAAGCGCGACCAGAAAACGAAACCAAGTAAGAGTTACGGGATCAATAAAGGCCGCAGAGAGCTTTAATGCTATAGGTAACATGCCCCAAAATAAAACCGCAACTGAGATGAACAGGAGCCCGAGTTGAGCATGATTATTTGCCTGAGGGGCGTTATGGCTAAGGTTCACGGAGGAGTCCAGTAGAAACCGCAAAATGGACAGCCATTCTGGCACTGAGCCAACACAATATCTAGCGGATCAGCATGGAAACATTCGCGTTAGATTGGATACTTTAGCTGACACTTATGTGAGGCAAGTTTCAACATCTTACGATAATTGGAATATTGGCCGCACTCTTGATTCAACTGCAGCAGATTTACCCCGAAAGCCAACATTGGCATTTCCCGCGTTGCCAATAACCGAGTATATTTGGCCCATAAAAATGGCTTCTGTCACACACTCTCTAGGCCACTTCTTTTTAAGCTAACGCTTTAAATAGGAAAGTTAATGTTATCTACCGCCACGATCGAACAAGTTAAAACGCATATTAATACCGCAGCCAAAGAATTAGCCGAGCGCCGCGCAGCAGGCACGAGCGGCGATTTACTGATCCCAGAACTGAGGCCAACCAGCTTCGAACAGGCCTTCGCTATTCAACAAGCCGTAGCAGAAATATTTAAAGCAAGCGATAACAATCCTATCGCGGCGTGGAAATGCCTATTACCAACGGCGGAAAAAACCGTCGTAGCGCCTATTTATCAAGATGATGTATATCAACAATCGACCACTTGCCCACTCTATCCATCGACTAAAGGCCTGGCCCGAGTCGAACCCGAACTCGCCTTCGAGATTGCTCGCGATTTACCGCCAAGAAGCACGCCTTACACAGAGGCTGAAATCGACGAGGCCTTAGGCCACACACGCTTAGCCTTGGAATTGATCAAAAGCCGCTACCACACACCCAGTGAAGCGACGCATTTTGATGCCCTCGCCGATGGCTTAGTCAATCAAGGACTGTGGTTAGGGCCAGTGCTTAATCCGCAAGAAGGTTTAGAGACGAGCTGTTTTGAACTCAGCGTTGATATTGCCAATGGCGAGCACCAGCAAAGCGACACACTGCAAAAATCCGCCATTCATCCTAACGGTTTCCCTAAGGCGGGACTCTACTGGTTAGTTAACTTTTTATCCGCCCAAGGCATTAGCTTAACTCAAGGGCAATATGTGATCACAGGCTCTTACGCTGGCGTCCTCGATCTGCCATTGGCACAGATCTGCAAATTTGAATACGGCGCGCTTGGACAGTTCGCAGTGACTTTCACTGCTAAGTGATTGCAGCGAGTAAAACGACAAGGCACTGATAAATAAGCGAACTCAGTTTCAGCTGGGCTCGCTTATTTTCAATCTCAGCTCTCAGTTCTCAGTTATCTGAATTCCCCACAAGCATCATTAACAAAAGCCAAACTAACTTGCCTCAAAATGTACACCTATGTATCATCTAAATTCATAAATAATAAGGATATATAGAATGTCGCACGGAAAAATGCTGCCAATTGCCTGTCTTCTTGCCCTCACTTTAGGCACTTCTCTTAGCGTGCATGCCTCAGAAAATAGCTTTGCCAAAGCCTATAGTGACTATCAAGCAGCCGTAGAAAAAGGCGATGCTGCAAATATTGAAGCAAGCGCAAAAACCGCTTATCTACTCGGCGAAGCCCAATATGCCAAAGACAGTGTCGACTTAGCGAATCTCGCCATGAACTGGGCCAGCGCGATAGAAAAGCAAGTCGCCCCTTACCCATTTGCAGAAAAGAATCTGCCAAAAACGGCGAAGGCAAATGAGTTGTATCAGCTCGCTCTTGCAAACTATAAAGTTCATTATGGCAAAGAAGCGCTTGAGCTTATCGACCCCTTACTGGGGGCTGCACAAACCGCCGTTGAAGCCAAAGATGCGAAAAATGATTTGCTTACTGCTATCGCAATTGCTGAAAAATCCGATAAAAAGAAACTGCTCGCCGATGTAAAAATGGCCGCCTTCAACCGCTTATCAAATACAGAGCTATACACCAAAAGCGTAAGACGCTATGCCTTCGATGCCTATGATATTTATAAAGAGATTTTACCAGAGAACGCCATAGACAGAGTCAAGGCAACCTATGTGGTGGGTGCAGTTGAGTATGCAGAAAAGCATGATGACAAGGCGATGCCATTGCTTTTAGAAGTCGTGAAGCAGTTTGAAGCCCTTAACTTTAGCCATCCCTATGCCTTAAGTGCCCACGCTTATTTAGTCGAACTCTATGAGCGCCAAGGAAAGCGTGACGAGTCCACCGCCCACTGTATTGCTATCGGCAAAATGCGTCCTTGGGCCGACGCACAGGAACAACAACCTATTTTCCGTATCGTACCAGACTATCCAATGTCCTATGCTAAGCAACGTAAAAGTGGCTGGGTTCAGCTTAAATTTACTGTCGATGAACATGGGTTCGTGAAAAATCCTGAAATTTTAGCCTCTAAGGGTGGTGCTTTATTTGAAAAAAAGAGTATTGAAACCTTAAATAAATGGCGTTACGCACCCAAGTTTGAAAATGGTATAGCCGTTGAGGCACAAACCACTGTGCAACTGGATTACACAATCGGTCGATAACTCATTACTTCACCTCATGCCCTAACCCATCGCTTACACTCGATGGGCTTTTTTCATCCTGCTCTGCAATCTGCCCCTGACTTAACCCCTGCTTAAGTTGGATTAAACAAGCTTGGCAAATACAGGCATCGGCAGACGGTAAAATATGGTTGATGACCCCTAGCGGCGAATCTGATGCTTGCGCTTGCAAGGCGGCCAAAGGTGGAAATGTTTGCAGAGCGCACCAACAATCCTCAATACCCTTACCTAAAATCACAGCACATTGATTCGCGCCTTGGCACAGAGGGCAAATTTGCGCAGTTTCTAACTTAGGTTCTTCCAATGGCTGAGACACGGTAATCCTTATAGCAAGATAAGTTGTTATAGCCCGGAGATCATAATAGATTTTTGCAACTCAAACTTAATTGATTGGCACCAAAGTGAGACTTTAAAACTTTCCAAACTACGTTTGAATGCTTTAGTTAAAAAGTCGTGGGGCTTCACCCCTCAGGCTAATATTGGTGCTGTTTAGCACAATGCTATATTGATTGCGGCCTTACGGCCGAGATAAGTCAAAGTGTAGTGGCACACTAATTTTGGCCACCTAAATAGAGGTGATATTATTACCTCGTAGATGACTTTAGGTGAACACATGAGATCGACAACCAGAAAAACATTTAGTGCTGAATTCAAACTTGAAGCAGCCCAATTAGTCCTCGATAAAAACCATAGCATCATCGAAGCTGCAAAGGCGATGAACGTAGGTAAGTCCACTATGGATAAATGGGTGAGACAGTTAAAACTAGAACGCCAGGGTGGCACAC
>NZ_JAKKRK010000075.1:0-21594 GCF_025654545.1 Shewanella sp. SM20
GTTCTGGAATGTAAGAATCCAGTGCTGCGGCTAATTCAAGGATCTTAGCTTCCCACTCTGGTTGACCTTCTAGGGCCTTCAGGGCTGAACCTTGGATTACTGGTAAATCATCACCTGGGAAATCGTATTCTGACAGAAGTTCACGCACTTCCATTTCAACCAATTCCAGTAACTCTTCGTCATCTACCATGTCACATTTGTTCATGAACACGATGATGAAAGGTACGCCAACCTGACGAGAAAGCAGGATGTGCTCACGAGTCTGTGGCATTGGACCGTCTGTAGAGGCAACTACTAGAATCGCGCCGTCCATCTGTGCAGCACCAGTGATCATGTTTTTAACATAGTCAGCGTGGCCTGGGCAGTCTACGTGTGCGTAGTGACGTGAAGGCGTGTCATATTCGATGTGAGAGGTATTGATCGTAATACCGCGCTCACGCTCTTCTGGAGCGTTATCGATTTGAGAGAAGTCTTTAGCTTCGCCACCGTAGGTCTTAGCCAGTACGTGAGAGATAGCTGCAGTCAGTGTGGTTTTACCATGGTCAACGTGACCAATGGTGCCCACGTTTACGTGAGGCTTAATACGTTCAAATTTAGCTTTTGCCACGATATATTCCTTTCTTTTCAGAATAGTCCAGTCAGTGCTGGACCATAATAACATTTATGTCGTAACTGGATATTAGCTACGAGATTCAATAATCGCTTTTGCAATGTTTTGCGGTGCATCAGAGTACTTCAAGAACTCCATAGAGTATGAAGCGCGACCCTGTGTAGCAGAGCGCAAATCAGTTGCATAACCAAACATTTCAGAAAGAGGCACTACAGCATGGACTATTTTGATGCCACCGAAGCCATCATCCATCCCTTCAATTAAGCCACGACGACGGTTTAAATCACCAACGACGTCACCCATATAATTTTCAGGGGTAGTTACTTCTACTTTCATGCAAGGTTCGAGCAACGCCGGATTCGCTTCAAGCGCACCCTTTTTGAAGCCCATAGAACCTGCAATTTTGAACGCCATCTCGTTCGAGTCCACATCATGATATGAACCATCGAACAGAGTGACCTTCACGTCCAACACAGGGAAGCCAGCGAGAACGCCATTCTTCATCTGTTCTTGGATACCTTTATCAACCGCAGGAATGAATTCACGAGGAATCACACCTCCCACAACAGCATTGACAAATTCGTAACCAGCGCCTTCTTCATTAGGCTCTAGTTTTAACCAAACGTGACCGAATTGTCCACGACCACCTGATTGGCGTACAAATTTACCTTCAGCTTCTACTGAAGCTCGGATAGTTTCGCGGTAGGCCACTTGTGGCTTACCTACGTTACATTCAACACCAAATTCGCGACGCATACGGTCTACGATGATGTCTAAGTGTAACTCACCCATACCCGAAATCAGAGTTTGTGATGATTCTTCGTCAGTTTCAACTCGGAATGATGGATCTTCCGCTGCAAGTTTTTGCAACGCGATACCCATTTTGTCCTGATCGGCTTTTGACTTAGGCTCAACGGCAATGGTAATTACTGGCTCTGGGAACTCCATACGTTCCAAGATCACTCTATGATCGTTATCACAAAGCGTATCACCCGTAGTCACTTCTTTTAGACCAATCGCCGCTGCGATATCACCAGCACGGACTTCTTTCAGTTCAGTGCGATCGTTTGCGTGCATTTGCACCATGCGACCTACGCGTTCACGCTTCTGTTTGACAGAGTTGTAAACGCCCGAACCTGATTCGAGTACGCCTGAGTACACGCGAATAAAGGTCAAAGTTCCTACGAATGGATCTGTAGCAATCTTAAATGCCAATGCAGCAAAAGGCGCATTGTCATCTGATGGGCGTTCTACTTCTTGGTCGTTCTCATCGATGCCCTTAATTGGAGGCACATCAATTGGCGCTGGCAAGAATTCAATAACCGCATCAAGTACCGCTTGAACGCCTTTGTTCTTAAATGCAGAACCACAAGTCGCTAAAACGATTTCATTATTTATAGTACGCTGACGTAGCGCCTTTTTAATTTCGTCTTCTGATAGCGTGCCTTCTTCAAGGTACTTATCCATCAGTTCATCCGAAGATTCGGCTGCTACTTCAACCAGATACTCATGCATTTCAGCCGCTTTAGCTGCTAACTCTGCAGGGATCTCCTCATAAGTGAAAGTCATACCCTGGTCTGATTCATTCCAGTTAATTGCTTTCATCTTGATTAAGTCGATCACGCCTTTGAAGTTTTCTTCTGCACCGATATTCAATTGAATAGGCACACAAGTGGCTCCAAGACGAGTTCTAATTTGCTTCACTACACGTTCAAAGTCTGCACCTGCACGGTCCATCTTGTTGATAAATACCAAACGTGGAACGCGGTATTTATCAGCTTGACGCCACACTGTTTCTGACTGAGGTTCAACACCAGATGAACCACAGAAAACGACAACAGCGCCGTCGAGTACGCGCAGAGACCGTTCAACTTCAATAGTAAAGTCAACGTGACCAGGGGTATCGATGATATTGATGCGGTGTTCAGTGAATTGAGCATCCATACCACGCCAGAATGTGGTTACCGCAGCCGAGGTGATAGTGATACCACGCTCTTGCTCTTGAACCATCCAGTCTGTGGTAGCGGCGCCGTCATGCACCTCACCGATTTTATGAGACAAACCGGTATAGAACAGAACACGTTCTGTTGTGGTGGTTTTACCTGCGTCAACATGAGCACAAATACCGATATTACGATAACGCTCAATTGGGGTTGTACGAGCCACGATTATACCCTCTCCACCAAGACCTAAGTCTTGGCAATATCAACAACTATGGTGTGGGCCTAAGCCCACACCATCATATTACCAACGGTAATGAGCAAAGGCTTTGTTAGCTTCAGCCATGCGATGCACGTCTTCACGCTTCTTAACAGCAGTACCTTTGTTTTCAGACGCATCCAGCATTTCACCTGCTAGACGTAAAGCCATAGATTTTTCACCACGCTTACGAGCAGCTTCAACTAACCAGCGCATCGCCAGTGCGTTACGACGCACAGGACGAACTTCACATGGTACCTGGTACGTAGAACCACCAACGCGACGAGATTTAACTTCGACTGATGGGCGAACGTTGTCCAGGGCTGCTTCAAGGATAACTAAATGGTTTTCGCTTTTCTTTTCAGCGACAACATCTAGTGCCTTGTAAATAATTTTTTCTGCAGTCGACTTTTTGCCGTCTTGCATAATGACGTTGATGAACTTAGCCAGCAACTCACTGTGAAACTTTGGATCTGGTAGGATTTTACGTTGTCCTACAACGCGACGTCTTGGCATAACAATTCTCCGTATGCTTCAGGGATTTCCAAAACTGGAATTCTCAAAATAAAACTAGCTTGGCCTTACTTAACGGATAAGTTAAGACTTAGGACGCTTAGCACCGTATTTAGAACGGCTTTGGCGACGTGAAGTCACGCCTGCACAGTCTAATGCGCCACGAATAGTGTGATAACGCACACCTGGTAAGTCTTTAACACGACCACCACGGATTAAGATCACGCTATGTTCCTGCAGGTTGTGGCCTTCACCGCCGATGTACGAAGTAACTTCGAAACCGTTAGTTAGACGCACACGAGCTACTTTACGTAGTGCAGAGTTAGGTTTTTTAGGGGTAGTAGTGTACACACGTGTACAAACACCACGTTTTTGCGGGCACGCATTCAACGCAGGCACGTTAGTCTTGTCGACTTTTGGCGCGCGTGGCTTACGTACCAACTGGTTTACAGTTGCCATGTATAGCTCCGAGTCAGTTGAATCAAACTCAACGATAAGGTGTGAAAAATCTATATCCCACAATGGTGGGACGCGGAATTTTAGAAAGGTAATGCCTGACTGTCAAGAAATAGCCAACTTTTGCGGCATATTACAAGAAAAAAGGCGCCATAGGCGCCTTTTTATAACAAACTTATTACTTAATCTTGGCTACCAGCCAAGTTTAAGAGATCGGCCAAGTTCTGTTCGGCTTCACTTGCAGTGATCTTGTTCACTACTACAGGTTCGTTTTTCTTCGCACGCGCTTCATTACGAGTCTTGTGATAAGCGTAACCAGTACCGGCTGGGATCAGTCGGCCAACGATAACGTTTTCTTTCAGACCACGTAATTGATCGCTCTTACCACCTACGGCGGCTTCGGTCAGTACGCGCGTGGTTTCTTGGAACGATGCTGCTGAGATAAAGGATTCTGTTGCCAGAGATGCTTTAGTAATACCCAGTAGTTCACGTTCGAAGGTCGCAGGCACTTTACCTTGGGCGATCAGTTCGCGGTTAGCGATCTTCACGCGTGACACTTCAGCTTGTTCCCCTTCGAGGAAGTCAGTGTCACCGGCAGAAGTGATAAGACACTTACGCAGCATCTGACGGATGATCACTTCGATATGCTTATCGTTGATCTTCACGCCTTGCAGACGGTAAACGTCCTGTACTTCGTTCACAATGTAGTTAGCTACGTTGTGGATACCACGAAGACGCAGAATGTCATGCGCAGCTTCTGGACCGTCAGCGATAACTTCACCACGTTCGACTTTTTCACCTTCGAACACGTTTAAGTTACGCCACTTAGGGATCATCTCTTCATAATGATCGCCGCCATCAGCAGGTGTAATCACCAAGCGACGCTTACCTTTGGTCTCTTTACCAAACGAGATGGTACCAGAGATTTCTGCCAGAATAGCAGGCTCTTTTGGCTTACGCGCTTCGAACAAGTCAGCTACGCGTGGCAGACCACCGGTGATGTCGCGAGTTTTAGACGATTCCTGAGGAATACGAGCTAATGCGTCACCCACGTTGATTTGCGCGTTATCTTCTAAGTTAACGATCGCACTACCTGGTAAGAAGTATTGTGCTGGTACTTCAGTACCTGGGATCATCAAGTCAGCACCATTAGCGCCAAGCAGACGGATCATTGGGCGCATTTCTTTACCCGCAGTACCACGCTGACCAACGTCAAGGATCACGATTGATGACAGACCCGTTAGTTCGTCTGTTTGACGTGTCATAGTGACACCGTCAATCATGTCTACGAACTTGATACTACCCGCCACTTCAGAAATGATTGGGTGAGTATGTGGATCCCAGTTAGCGATAACATCGCCCGCTTCAACAGCCGCTTCTTCTAGTTTCTCGAGCACAGTACCGTATGGCACTTTATAACGCTCTTTCTCACGACCCAGCTCGTCAATAACAGCCAGTTCAGAAGAACGAGAAACGATAACCAGTTTGCCGTCACTGTTAGTAACATGCTTAGCATTATGCAGTTTCAATGAACCCGAGTTTTTCACTTGGACATTGTTTTCTGCAGACGCTCTAGATGCCGCACCACCGATGTGGAAAGTACGCATCGTTAACTGTGTACCTGGTTCACCGATAGATTGTGCTGCCACAACACCGATGGCTTCACCGTGGTTAATAATATGACCACGAGCCAAGTCACGACCGTAACAAGCTGCACACACACCGAAATCGGTATCACAAGAAATAACAGAACGTACAATCACTTCGTCGATTGAATGCTCTTCTAACTTGTCACACCATGCTTCGTCGAGTAGCGTGTTACGTGGTGCTAATACGTCTTCAGTGCCTGGATAGAACACATCAATCGCAACCACACGACCCAGTACGCGTTCACGTAACGGCTCAACCACATCACCACCTTCAATCAGCGGTTTCATGGTTAGACCTTCGTGAGTACCACAATCGTCTTCGATAACCACTAAATCTTGTGCAACGTCTACAAGACGACGAGTCAGGTAACCCGAGTTCGCTGTCTTCAATGCCGTATCGGCTAGACCTTTACGCGCACCGTGAGTAGAAATAAAGTACTGGAGTACGTTTAGACCTTCACGGAAGTTAGCGGTAATTGGCGTTTCGATGATTGAGCCGTCTGGCTTAGCCATCAGACCACGCATACCCGCCAACTGACGGATCTGTGCGGCACTACCACGAGCGCCTGAGTCAGCCATCATATAAATGCTGTTAAACGAGGCTTGTTTCTCTTCAACGCCATCACGGTTAATCACTGTCTCAGTTGACAGGTTTTCCATCATAGCTTTAGAAACTTTTTCGTTGGCACTTGCCCAGATATCAATAACTTTGTTGTAACGCTCACCGGCTGTGACTAGACCAGATTGGAACTGCTCTTGAATTTCAAGAACTTCTGCTTCTGCATCAGCAACTAAGGTGTATTTCTCGTCTGGAATAACCATGTCATCGATACCGACAGAGGCACCTGAGATGGTTGCAAAACGGAAACCGGTATACATCAATTGGTCAGCGAAGATAACAGTATCTTTCAGACCCAGTTGACGATAACAGGTGTTCAACAATTTAGAGATCTGCTTTTTGCCCATGTTCTGGTTAACCAGATCAAATGACAAACCTGCTGGCAGAATAAGTGACAGCAGAGCACGACCCACAGTCGTATCAACGATACGGCGTTGTTCAGTGCGCTCACCATCGTCACCAATAATGGTTTCAGTGATACGAACTTTAACGCGGGCATGCAGTTCAGCAGCGCCAGTTGCGTAAGCTTTTTCAACTTCAGCAACAGACATAAATGCCATACCTTCACCACGGCCGTTAATACGCTCACGGCTGGTGTAGTACAGACCCAATACCACGTCTTGAGACGGGGTGATAACAGGCTCGCCGTTCGCGGGTGACAGGATGTTGTTGGTAGACATCATCAGGGCACGGGCTTCAAGCTGCGCTTCCAGTGTTAACGGTACGTGTACCGCCATTTGGTCACCGTCGAAGTCGGCGTTGTATGCCGCACAAACGAGTGGGTGTAACTGGATGGCTTTACCTTCAATCAGTACTGGTTCGAACGCTTGGATACCTAGTCTGTGCAGTGTTGGTGCACGGTTGAGCATCACTGGATGTTCGCGGATCACTTCATCCAGAACGTCCCATACTTCCGCCACTTCACGCTCAACCATCTTCTTAGCTGCTTTGATGGTAGTAGCTAAGCCACGACCTTCTAGCTTGCCATAGATGAATGGCTTGAACAGCTCCAGTGCCATCTTCTTAGGAAGACCACATTGGTGCAGACGTAAAGTAGGACCTACAGTAATTACCGAACGACCAGAATAGTCGACGCGCTTACCCAATAAGTTCTGACGGAAACGACCTTGCTTACCTTTGATCATATCGGCCAAAGATTTCAGAGGACGCTTGTTAGAACCGGTAATAGCACGACCACGACGACCGTTATCTAATAGCGCATCAACAGACTCTTGTAACATACGCTTTTCGTTGCGTACGATAATGTCCGGCGCAGCTAAATCTAACAGACGCTTCAAACGGTTGTTACGGTTGATCACGCGGCGATACAGGTCGTTAAGATCTGAAGTCGCGAAGCGGCCGCCATCGAGCGGAACCAACGGACGTAAGTCAGGTGGTAACACAGGCAGTACTTTTAAGATCATCCACTCAGGCTTGTTGCCTGAAGTGTAGAATGCTTCCATCAACTTAAGACGTTTAGTCACTTTCTTGCGACGAGTCTCAGAGTTGATTGAAGGCAATTCTTCACGCATTTGTTCGATTTCTTTCGCTAAATCGATAGCACGTAACAGTTCAAGCACTGCTTCGGCACCCATTTTAGCTTCGAACTCATCACCGTATTCTTCTAATGCATCCAGATAAGTTTCTTCTGTCAGCATTTGGCCACGTTCAAGGCTGGTCATGCCAGGCTCGATCACGACAAATGATTCAAAATACAGTACGCGTTCGATATCACGCAGCGTCATATCCAGCATTAAGCCAATACGTGACGGCAGTGATTTTAAGAACCAAATGTGCGCAACTGGGCTAGCCAGTTCGATGTGACCCATACGCTCACGACGTACTTTAGTTTGGGTTACTTCAACGCCACACTTTTCACAAATAACACCACGGTGCTTCAAACGTTTGTACTTACCGCACAAACATTCGTAATCTTTGACTGGGCCAAAGATACGCGCACAGAACAGACCTTCACGCTCAGGCTTGAAGGTACGGTAGTTGATGGTTTCTGGCTTCTTAACTTCACCAAAAGACCAAGAACGGATCAGATCAGGCGATGCCAGACCAATTTTGATGCCGTTAAATTCTTCAGTCTTGCTTTGCTGTTTCAGAAACTTTAATAAGTCTTTCACGTTTCTCTCCTGAAGGAGTTAAACCGGGTGCTCCGCTTGCACGGAGCACCATTCTGTTTGCCAAACGCGGCTAAAGGCCTGCGCTTATGCCTGATCCAACTCGATATTAATACCGAGTGAACGGATCTCCTTCAGTAACACGTTGAAGGACTCTGGCATGCCAGGTTGCATCTGATGGTTACCGTCGACGATGTTCTTATACATCTGAGTACGACCGTTAACGTCATCCGATTTAACAGTGAGCATTTCTTGAAGCGTATAAGCGGCACCGTATGCTTCTAGTGCCCACACTTCCATCTCACCGAAACGCTGACCACCGAACTGAGCTTTACCGCCCAGTGGTTGTTGAGTCACTAAGCTGTACGAACCGGTAGAACGGGCGTGCATCTTGTCATCAACTAAGTGGTTCAGTTTGAGCATGTACATGTAACCTACCGTTACTTGACGCTCAAATTCGTTACCGGTACGACCATCAAACAACTTCAACTGACCAGAGGTTGGCAAACCTGCAAGTTCAAGCATCTGCTTGATCTCTTTCTCTTTAGCACCGTCGAATGCAGGAGTTGCAATCGGGATACCGCCTTTCAGGTTAGTCGCAAGACGTAATACTTCATCATCAGTGAATGAATCGATATCGACGCGCTGCTGCACTTCGTCACCTAATTCATAAACTTGCTTGATGTAACCACGAACTTCAGCCAGCTCACGCTGTTCTTCAAGCATCGCAGTGATCTTGTTACCAATGCCTTTGGCAGCGGCGCCCATATGGACTTCAAGTACCTGACCAATGTTCATACGTGATGGAACACCTAGCGGGTTCAATACGATGTCTACTGGGTTACCTTGTTCGTCATATGGCATGTCTTCGATTGGGCAAATCTTAGAGATAACACCCTTGTTACCGTGACGACCCGCCATCTTGTCACCAGGTTGGATAGTACGCTTAACCGCTAAGTAAACCTTAACGATTTTGAGTACGCCTGGCGCCAAGTCATCACCTTGGGTGATCTTGCGACGTTTGATTTCAAACTTCTTATCGAAGTCAGCTTTCAGCTCTTCATGCTGTTCAGCTAATTGCTCAAGTTCAGTTTGTTTTGCTTCATCATCAATGACTTGAACCAATACATCTTTACGTGGCAACGCAGCAATTTGCGCTTCAGTGAAACCAGCACCGATTAACAAGTTACGCGCACGGCTCAATACACCTTCTTCAAGGATCTTGAACTCTTCGCCTAAGTCTTTACGAGCTTGGGCAATGTGCATCTCTTCGATTTCAACTGCACGCTTGTCTTTTTCAACGCCGTCACGGGTAAATACCTGAACGTCGATGATAGTGCCCTTAACAGAGTTAGGAACACGCAGTGAACTGTCTTTAACATCAGACGCTTTCTCACCGAAGATAGCACGGAGTAACTTCTCTTCTGGCGTTAGCTGTGTTTCGCCTTTTGGCGTCACTTTACCAACCAGAATATCGCCACCCTTCACTTCTGCACCAATGTAAACGATACCTGACTCGTCGAGTTTCGACAGAGCAGATTCACCTACGTTTGGAATATCAGCCGTAATTTCTTCGCTACCCAGTTTGGTATCACGAGCAATACAAGACAGCTCCTGAATGTGGATAGTGGTGAAACGGTCTTCTTGCGCTACACGCTCAGAAATTAAGATCGAGTCTTCGAAGTTGTAACCGTTCCAAGGCATGAATGCGATACGCATGTTCTGGCCAAGGGCTAAGTCACCTAAGTCAGTAGACGGACCGTCTGCTAACACGTCACCACGAACGACTGGCTCACCAACAGCACAACAAGGGCGTTGGTTAATACAAGTGTTTTGGTTAGAACGGGTGTATTTAGTCAGGTTATAAATGTCGATACCGGCTTCGCCTGGACGCAACTCATCTTCATTTACTTTAACAACGATGCGGCTCGCATCAACGTAGTCTACAAAACCACCACGTTTAGCAACAACCACAACACCAGAGTCAACTGCCAAAGTACGTTCAATACCAGTACCTACTAGCGGCTTTTCAGAGCGCAGTGTGGGTACGGCTTGACGTTGCATGTTCGCACCCATCAAGGCACGGTTAGCATCGTCGTGTTCTAAGAACGGGATCAGCGACGCAGCAACAGAAATAATCTGTTGTGGCGAAACGTCCATATACTGGATGTCAGCAGCGCGCATAAAGGTAGATTCACCTTTATGACGACAAGCAATTTGCTCTTCTGCCATACGACCGTTCGCGTCAACTTCGATGTTCGCCTGTGCAATCACATAACGACCTTCTTCGATTGCTGACAAATATTCCACTTCGTCAGTAATCACGCCGTCGATAACCTTGCGGTATGGCGTTTCTAGGAAGCCGTAAGAGTTAGTACGGGCAAAACTTGCTAATGAGTTGATTAGACCAATGTTTGGACCTTCAGGGGTCTCAATTGGACATAAACGACCATAATGCGTTGGATGTACGTCGCGGACTTCGAAGCCTGCACGTTCACGAGTCAAACCACCAGGGCCAAGAGCAGAAATACGACGCTTATGCGTTACTTCTGACAGCGGGTTGTTTTGGTCCATGAATTGTGACAGCTGAGAAGAACCGAAGAACTCTTTCACTGCAGCAGAAATTGGCTTAGCGTTGATCAAGTCTTGTGGCATCAGCTCATTCAGATCGCCTAAAGACAGACGTTCACGCACGGCGCGCTCAACACGGACTAAACCAACACGGAATTGGTTTTCAGCCATTTCACCGACGCTACGAATACGACGGTTACCTAAGTGATCGATGTCATCGACTTCGTCGAAACCGTTACGGATATGAATGATGTTCTTCATTACCGCGACGATGTCTTCTTTAGACAATACACCGCTACCTTCGTCATCAGGAATGCTGAGACGACGGTTGAACTTCATACGACCTACTTTAGACAGGTCATAACGCTCTTCACTGAAGAACAAGTTCTGGAATAGCGCTTCGGCAGCATCTTTGGTTGGTGGCTCGCCAGGACGCATCATACGATAGATCTCAACCAGCGCTTCTAAGCGGTTAGTGGTTGAATCGATACGCAGCGTATCTGAAATATAAGCACCATGATCTAGCTCGTTGATATACAACGTGCTGATATCTTTAATACCGGCCAATGATAGTTTAGCCAGATCTTCTAAGCTAATTTCACTGTTGGCAGAGACTAAAACTTCACCCGTGTCCGGATCGATATAATCTTGAGCAGCATATTTGCCCACGATATATTCAACTGGCACTTCAAGCTCAGTGGTATTGGTCTTTTCTAACTGACGAATGTGACGCGCAGTAATACGACGTCCCGCTTCAACCAGTACAGAACCTTCAGCATCCTTGATGTCATAGCTGGCAGTTTCGCCACGCAGACGTTCAGGCACCAAAGACATGACCAGAGTATCTTTCTTGATCTTGAACTCAACGCGTTCGAAGAACAGATCGAGGATCTCTTGAGTAGAATATTCTAATGCACGTAACATGATGGTCGCAGGCAGTTTGCGGCGACGGTCAATACGCACAAATAGTGCATCTTTAGGATCGAATTCAAAGTCAAGCCATGAACCACGGTAAGGAATAATACGTGCGTTATACAGCACCTTACCTGATGAGTGGGTTTTACCACGGTCATGATCAAAGAACACGCCTGGAGAACGGTGTAATTGAGATACGATTACACGCTCAGTACCGTTGATAACAAAAGTACCGTTATCCGTCATCAATGGGATATCACCCATGTAGACTTCTTGTTCTTTAATATCTTTTACTGTGCCCGCCGCTGCTTCACGGTCATACAACACCATGCGTAATTTAACGCGTAGTGGAGCTGAATACGTAACACCACGGATCTGACACTCTTTCACATCAAAAACAGGCTCGCCAAGCTTATAGCTGACGTATTGCAGTTCTGAGTTACCAGAAAAGCTCTTGATGGGAAAAACGCTACGGAAGGCGGCTTCTAAACCGCGCTCACCGGTAGGATCTTGATCGGTGAACTTCTTAAAAGAGTCTAGCTGGATAGACAATAAATAAGGGATATCCAAAACTTTTGGACGCTTACCAAAGTCTTTGCGAATACGCTTCTTTTCAGAATAGGAGTAAACCATGGGTTTCCTCTGCTTACGAGATGTGACCAAGACTGAATAAATAACTTAAGTTATTAAAATTCAGCACGTTTGCCCATCACCGTTGATGGCAAGAACCTAACCAGTAATCTCTGCTAGGGACTGCAAAATTTGGCGACAAACGGTGAAAAAAAATCGCCAGCGCATATAGCGCAAAAAAGGCCGACGGTTAAAAAACCGCCAGCCTCCACCCAAGTGGCTTGGGTGAGCAAGCTAAATAATAGCTTACTTAATTTCTACAGAAGCACCAGCTTCAGTAAGTTCTTTCTTCAGAGCTTCAGCTTCTTCTTTAGAAACGCCTTCTTTAACTGCTACTGGAGCAGCTTCAGACATAGCTTTAGCTTCTTTCAGGCCTAAACCAGTTGCGCCACGGATGGCTTTAATAACTGCAACTTTGTTGTCGCCGTGAGCAGTCAGAACTACGTTGAATTCTGTTTGTTCTTCAACAACAACTGCTTCTGCACCGCCAGAAACAACAGCAGCAGCGGCAGAAACGCCGAACTTCTCTTCCATAGCTTCGATCAGTTCAACAACTTCCATTACAGACATAGCTGCAAAGGCTTCTAAGATTTGGTCTTTAGTGATAGACATAACAAATGTTTCCTATTGTTCTGAATTCAATTTTATTAAGCAGCCAGCTTGAAATTAAGCGGCTTCTTGTTTTTGATCGCGCAGGGCGGCCAGTGTACGAACGAACTTGCCAGCAGATGCTTCTTTCATAGTCATCATTAACTGAGCTAGTGCTTCTTCGTATGTTGGCAGTTTCGCCAAACGATCAATTTCAGCTGCAGGGATGAAATTCCCTTCAAAGGCTGCGCCTTTAACTTCGAAGTTAGCTTGTTCTTTAGCAAAGTCTTTTAACAGACGTGCTGCAGCACCTGGGTGCTCTAAAGAAAAAGCAATCAAAGTTGGGCCAGTGAACGTTTCTGCTAGGCACTCAAAAGCAGTACCTTCAACAGCACGACGAGCTAGCGTGTTACGTACTACACGTACATATACACCAGCTTCGCGAGCTTTTTTACGCAGACCGGTCATAGCACCTACAGTCACACCGCGAGAATCAGCGGCAACTGCAGATAGCGCACCTTTGGCAGCTTCGTTGACTTCAGCAACAATCGCTTTTTTGTCTTCGAGTCTTAATGCCATTGGCTTTACTCCTGGATTCTACCTAGGGTATTCCCTAGTATTTACCATACTAAATACTTATGTATTTAGTGACTTACGGTGCAGATTATCCAGTAAAAAATTTTAGCTGGGGCCTGACACCGTCTACGCAGGAAATTAAGTTATTTTTACAAAAAACACCTGCGGTCTTGGACGGAAACCTGAGTTAAACTCCGCCTAAACGAGAGATAAAACAGGCTTCAACCCACAAAGTGCGCGCATTATAGACTAATGCACCCGCTTTGTAAAATTATAGAGTTGTTTCAAGCGTAGCTTGATCAACTGCAACACCTGCACCCATAGTGGTAGAGATGCTGATCTTTTTCACGAAAATGCCTTTAGCAACTGCAGGCTTAGCCTTTTTCAGTGCTGACACTAACGCTTCCAAGTTTTCTTTCAATTGAACTGGTGTGAAATCCACTTTACCGATAGTAGTGTGGATAATACCGTTCTTGTCGTTACGGTAACGAACTTGACCCGCTTTGGCGTTCTTAACAGCTTCAGCAACGTTTGGCGTTACTGTACCTGTTTTAGGGTTAGGCATTAAACCACGTGGGCCTAAGATTTGACCTAACATACCAACAACGCGCATTGCATCTGGAGATGCGATAACTACGTCAAAATTCATTTCACCGGCTTTGATTTTCTCAGCCAGATCATCCATACCAACTAGCTCAGCGCCAGCAGCTTTAGCAGCTTCAGCATTTGCACCTTGTGTAAATACTGCAACGCGAACGTCACGACCAGTACCATGTGGCAACACTGTTGCACCACGAACGTTTTGGTCAGATTTACGTGGGTCAATACCCAGGTTAACTGCTACGTCTACACTTTCAACGAATTTTGCAGTTGCTAATTCTTTTAACAGAGCAACAGCTTCGTTGATATCGTAGCTTTTAGTACCGTCAACTTTTTCGCGAATTACGCGCATGCGTTTAGTTAGCTTTGCCATTATATTAATCCTCTACAACCAAACCCATTGAACGCGCAGTACCTTCGATTGAGCGAGTCATCGCTTCAATGTCAGCACCAGTCATATCGGCAGCTTTCAGTTCAGCAATTTCTTGAACTTTAGCGCGAGCGATAGTACCCACTTTCTGAGTGTTTGGACGTGGAGAACCTGATTTCAGGCCTGCAGCAGTCTTCAGTAAGTAAGACGCTGGAGAAGTCTTAGTTTCAAAAGTGAATGAACGGTCACTGTAAACAGTGATCACAACTGGAATAGGCATGCCTTTTTCCATTTTTTCTGTACGGGCGTTAAACGCTTTACAGAATTCCATGATGTTCACACCTTTTTGACCCAAAGCTGGACCAACTGGTGGTGATGGGTTCGCAGAACCGGATTTTACTTGTAGCTTAATATAAGCATCAATCTTCTTTGCCATCTGACATTTCCTCAGTTTGGGTTCAAACGCGCATCAGCGACATGCTGACATGCTCCCCCGAAAACAACGGGTGCGAATTATATAGAAATTCGCACCCGTTGCCAAACGGATTTTGTAGTTTATTTAATCAGCCTTTTTCAACTTGACTAAAATCAAGTTCAACAGGCGTAGAACGACCAAAGATCATCACTGATACTTTCACGCGGCTCTTGTCATAATCCACCTCTTCAACGGTGCCGTTAAAGTCAGCAAATGGACCATCACACACACGTACCACTTCACCAGGCTCAAATATAGTTCTATGAGTCGGTGACGCTGTCGTTTCTTGTAAGCGACGCAGAATTGCATCAGCTTCTTTATCTGAAATTGGGGCAGGACGATCAGACGTTCCGCCAATAAAGCCTAAAACACGCGGGATGCTTTTGACTAAATGCCAGCTGTCATCGTTCATTTCCATCTGGACTAACACATAGCCAGGGAAAAACTTACGTTCGCTCTTGCGACGCTGACCTGCACGCATTTCGATGACTTCTTCAGTCGGAACCAATACTTCACCGAAGTATGCTTCCATGCCATGCATTTTAATATATTCAATCAGTGACTTACAAACTCGGCCTTCATAGCCTGAGAATGCCTGCACTACATACCATCTTTTTTTAGCTTCTTTAGCTTCAGTCATTCGAGGTGCCTATACGCCAGTGATAAAATTGACAATTCGCATTAACACAGCATCCATACCCCAAAGGATAAGAGCTAAGATACCTGTTGCTGCAAGGACAATAAAAGTGGTGTTTAGCGCTTCTTGACGCGTCGGCCATACAACCTTGCGCACTTCGATATGCGCTTCACGGGCAAAAGCTAACGCTTTTTTACCTTTTACAGTCTGAAGCGCAATAAAACCAGCAATAGCGAATGCAACGATAACACTAAGCGCACGTATGACGGCACTGGCTTCGCTATACATTTGATTGCCAATAACAGCAGCGGCTAGCAATACAATCACTAAACCCCACTTCACGATATCCAGAGAATTGTTCTGGTTTTCAGTATTTGTTGTCATCGGTTTTTCCGTTACTCAATACGGCCTGAGCTTAGAGCACATTAATTGACGGGCATAATCCCACATCACTCTGCATTTCCGAACACCCTTAGAAACGCAAAATAGCATAAGCTCAGGGTCAAAAATCGGCCATAGATTGTATTCTTATTCGACTTTGTAAGCAAGGATGCGAATCCCATGCAAACCACAAAACCTATGAAATAATCCACTTAAACAAAAAAGGAAGCCGAAGCTTCCTTTTCAAACTAATTTCTATCACAATTAAGCGATGATTTTAGCTACTACACCAGCACCAACTGTACGACCACCTTCACGGATTGCGAAGCGTAAACCTTCGTCCATCGCGATTGGGCAAATCAGAGTCACTACCATTTTGATGTTGTCGCCAGGCATTACCATCTCTACGCCTTCTGGCAGTTCGATAGTACCGGTTACGTCAGTTGTACGGAAGTAGAACTGTGGACGGTAGCCTTTGAAGAATGGAGTGTGACGTCCGCCTTCTTCTTTACATTTCTACACCAGTACACGTTGTTTTAGTCGTTGTGCGAACACCAACGATTTCAACTTCGTCACCCACTTTAACAATACCACGCTCAACACGACCAGTAACTACTGTACCACGGCCTGAAATTGAGAATACGTCTTCGATTGGCAGTAGGAACGGCTTATCGATRTCACGTTGTGGTTCTGGAATGTAAGAATCCAGTGCTGCGGCTAATTCAAGGATCTTAGCTTCCCACTCTGGTTGACCTTCTAGGGCCTTCAGRGCTGAACCTTGGATTACTGGTAAATCATCACCTGGGAAATCGTATTCTGACAGAAGTTCACGCACTTCCATTTCAACCAATTCCAGTAACTCTTCGTCATCTACCATGTCACATTTGTTCATGAACACGATGATGAAAGGTACGCCAACCTGACGAGAAAGCAGGATGTGCTCACGAGTCTGTGGCATTGGACCGTCTGTAGAGGCAACTACAAGAATCGCGCCGTCCATCTGTGCAGCACCAGTGATCATGTTTTTAACATAGTCAGCGTGGCCTGGGCAGTCTACGTGTGCGTAATGACGTGAAGGCGTGTCATATTCGATGTGAGAGGTATTGATCGTAATACCGCGCTCACGCTCTTCTGGAGCGTTATCGATTTGAGAGAAGTCTTTAGCTTCGCCACCGTAGGTCTTAGCCAGTACGTGAGAGATAGCTGCAGTCAGTGTGGTTTTACCATGGTCAACGTGACCAATGGTGCCCACGTTTACATGGGGCTTAATACGTTCAAATTTAGCTTTAGCCATGGTAATGCCTCAGTCCAAGATTCTTGGTGATGAAAACTAACATATAGAAAAAATCCGATGCATTAAAATGACATCGAACCGATTATGTTTAGGCGTAGGAGCTAAATTTAGAGAGGCTGGTGCTGATAGGCAGATTCGAACTGCCGACCTCACCCTTACCAAGGGTGTGCTCTACCAACTGAGCCATATCAGCAACTAATTTGGAGCGGACAGCGGGAATCGAACCCGCGTTATCAGCTTGGAAGGCTGGAGTAATACCATTATACGATGTCCGCGCAACCTAACTAAGGCTACCTAACTACCTAGAAAAAAGTGGTGGAGGGAGAAGGATTCGAACCTTCGAAGGCTGAGCCGTCAGATTTACAGTCTGATCCCTTTGGCCACTCGGGAACCCCTCCACAGAAAATGGTGCCGGCACCAAGAGTCGAACTCGGGACCTACTGATTACAAGTCAGTTGCTCTACCAACTGAGCTATGCCGGCATTATCATTTCGGAACGGGATATTAGGTAAATGCGCTCCCAAGTGCAAGTAAAAAACGCCTATTTACGTAAAAAAAGCGCTTGAACGGTGTTTTTTTACACGTTATCCAACTTTGACGGCCAATTAAACAGCGAATACATCAAACGGTAACGGAAACACGACTGCAATCACCCATTTAGTATTGTTCCAAATAATCTCATAGTGTACTGTGCCTTTCCTAAGCTGAGGAAAGCCAATGACTTCTAAAAATTCAATTCAAAAAGCACTCTATCTCGCCTTCGAGCGCCTGCAATGGTCTGAGTTACGAGATTCAGTGCCGTTGACACTGAGTGAGCAAGACTTGGAGAACCTTAGAGGCATAAATGAAAAGATTTCCTTATCGGAAGTGACCGATATTTATCTTCCCCTTAGCCGGCTACTGAATTTGATCGTTAAAGCTAAGCAACAACGAGGTTTAGTGGTTGATGAATTCCTCGGTCAAAAACCATCAAAAAGTCCTTATATCATTAGTATTGCTGGTAGTGTCGCCGTCGGAAAGAGCACCACAGCACGTATTTTGCAAGCTTTACTACGGCACTGGCCTGAACACCCAAAAGTTGATTTAGTGACAACAGATGGTTTTTTGTATCCTCTGGCGGACTTAAAACGTAAAGGACTATTACAGCGTAAGGGATTTCCAGAAAGTTACGATATGAAAATGCTGGTTGAGTTTATCTCCGCCGTGAAATCCGGTCAGCCACATGTGAAAGCCCCTATCTATTCACACGTCACCTATGACCGCGTTAAAAATCAGCATCAAACCGTTTCTCAGCCAGACATCTTAATTTTAGAAGGCTTGAATGTATTGCAGACTGGACTCGACTCCCCCGTTGATACCCGTCGTCCTTTCGTCTCCGATTTTGTTGACTTTTCTATTTATGTCGATGCAGAAGAACCTTTGCTAAAACAATGGTATAAAGAACGATTCTTGCAGTTCCGCTCTGGTGCATTCAGTGACAAAAAATCTTATTTTCATCACTATTCGACGCTAACCGATGATGAGGCCAATACGATTGCCGCCAATATTTGGGACACAATCAATGGTCCAAACCTACAACTTAACATTCAACCGACCCGTGAAAGAGCCCATTTGATCCTGCAGAAAGGTCAGGATCATTTGATGTCCCACGTGCTGATGCGCAAATAGCTTTATGTAAAATTGACTCTTGGGTACTTAGCGTGCCCTTAAGCTAATTTCACCGCCGATAAATGCTTGAACACCGTCGGCGGTTTCGAGCAATACCGCACCTTGCTCATCAACGCCTCGACAAATTCCTTCGACAGACTTTTCCCCCATAAGCAAACGTATTTCACGGCCATAAAATAAGTCTGCGGCTTGCCAACGAGTCTTGAATGCAGCTAATCCTTCACGCTCAAATAACTGAATATCACGCTTAAGCTGCTTCTGTAATGCAATAACAAGCGCCGTCTTGTCAGGCATGTCGACCAACTCTGACAAATCACTCCAAGGCTGATCGATACCTTTACCTTGTTCCTCTGACATAGCCATATTGACACCAACACCTATGATAAGCTGGCACAGGCTATCAGCCTGCCCCGACATTTCAATCAAGATCCCGGCAAGCTTCTTGTTATCCAAATAGATGTCATTGGGCCACTTAACACCAATATTCTCGACGCCAAAAGATTTAAGCACTTCAACCAATGTACAGGCCACCACTAAACTTAATCCCATTGCCTGCGCCATTCCCTGCGGGAAAGTCCAAAACAGCGAGAAATATAAGTGATGCCCATAGGGCGACACCCAAGTCCTGCCTCGACGACCACGACCTGCGGATTGATACTCTGCCACACACACATCACCATTCTTCAATTCAGTAGTATGGTCCAGCATAAAGCCGTTGGTGCTTGCTATCTCATCAAAGTAAAAGCAACGATTATCAATTGATTGCACTAAACGTGAAGCATCAATCAAAGAAATAGGATTCGCTAACTTATAGCCGCGACCTTTGACGCTATAAATTGCCACACCATAGGTTTCTAGTGCATCGATGTGCTTATTCACTGCGGCACGCGAAATCCCAAGTTCAGTGGCTAACTGCTCGCCAGAAACAAATTGCCCGCTAGATAATAAAGCTAATATCTGGCGTTTTCTTCCCCAATGATCAGACATGCAAATCTCCTTCGCCATTAGCCCCGATGATTCTAGGCTCGGCTTCTAGCTCGACACCAAATTTATCCTGTACTTGCGCAATAACATGCAGTGCTAGGCGGCAAATATCATGCCCCGTTGCTCCGCCTCGATTCACTAACACTAAGGCTTGCTTGTCATGCACTGCCACATTGCCGAGCACAAAACCTTTCAGTCCCGCTTGTTCAATCAACCAGCCTGCAGCCAATTTCACTGTTGCATCCGCTTGTGCGTAGCCCACTATCGTCGGAAAACGCTGTGCTAAATCGAGATAACAGGCTGCGCTTACAATGGGGTTTTTAAAGAAACTGCCTGCATTGCCGAGCACTGCGGGATCAGGAAGCTTTTCACTTCGTACTTGGCATACGCGCGCAAAAATCTCATGCGCTGTAACGGTTGCAGGATCAAACGATTGCAATGGACCATAGACTAAACGCGGTTGCCAACGTTTAGCTAAGCGCAGCCCAACAGCTGTGACTACAGCGAGATTGCGCAATTTGTCTTTGAAAATAGACTCACGGTAAGCAAATTGACACTCAGCTGTGCTGATGCGCACAAACTCACCTGAGGGTAAATCAAGATACTCAACCCAATCACACACATCACATAGTTCAACACCATAAGCGCCAATATTCTGAATAGGTGCTGCACCAACCGTCCCAGGAATTAATGCCATATTCTCCAGCCCAAACATGCCATGCTCGAGCGTAAACTGAATTAACTCGTGCCAATTCTCACCCGCCTCAACATAGAGATAAAACGCTTCTGTGTCTTCAGATACTTTTATCCCTTTCGATAAAATCCTGACAACTGTGCCGTTAAAGTCCTCCGTAAAGACCAGATTGCTACCACCACCAAGCACCAACATAGGCAATTGTTGCTGCCATAGCGGCAGACAGATCGCCTTAACAGCTTCTTTTGAGTGCGCCTCAACAAGATCCGCGCAAGACTGGGCCAAACCAAAGGAATTAAATGATTGAAGGCTATGAAATAGAGACATGTGTTTGTTCAATGACGACAAAAACGTATTGTAACTGCTAAAAGCGAGGATTGCAGCTCATGCTAGAGAAGATGACTGAATGAAGAACAGAGAAAAAAGCAGGAAAATCACTCCAATTAACAAATTGCGAATGCAAAAAAGCCAGCTTATTCAGCTGGCTTGGTTACATCTCAATGAGATAATTAGGCGCTTGGCGATGAACTACTTTCTTTTATCCCCGAAGGGGATACATGGGGGCGAGTCATCATTGCCTAAAATGCGCAGCATTTTGATGATGTGTCGCGCGGAGCAATGTATTGCGCAGCTGGGGACCCCGCTTAGCGGCGGGTTGACATCGAGATAAGTTTTCGCGGAGCGTATAAACACAAAAGCCCTAGCGGTTTAGGCTAGGGCTTTTGTGTTTATTTGGATGCTTGGCGATGACCTACTCTCACATGGGGAGACCCCACACTACCATCGKCGCGTTTGCGTTTCACTTCTGAGTTCGGGATGGGATCAGGTGGTTCCACAAGGCTATTGTCACCAAGCAAATTCTGTTTATTACCGTGTCCATCTCTGGCTCACGTTAATAATAATTCGGAAAGCTGATTTGCTTTGTTTGAGTTCAAACTTTATCAAGTGTCGATATTCTGTCTAAGGCTTCTTTGTAAAACCCATCTGGGTTGTATGGTTAAGCCTCTCGAGTCATTAGTACATGTTAGCTCAACGC
>NZ_JAKKRK010000076.1:0-16283 GCF_025654545.1 Shewanella sp. SM20
GAGTCGTCGCGGGAATTGTTGGGATAACGCACCAATGGAGCGTTTCTTTAGAAGTTTGAAATCTGAGTGGATACCCGCCAATGGTTATGGGAATTTTACAGAAGCAGATAAAGAGATCACAAATTACATCACTGGATATTACAGTGAGACCAGACCCAATCAATATAATGGTGGGTTAACGCCAAATGAGTCAGAACGTTTATATTGGAATGACTCTAAAATCGTGGCCAATTTTACTTGACCACTACATTCGGAGTCCAAACAATATGATATTTGCAACGCCAATAAACATGTGATGAACTTCTATAATCGCCCATGCTTTTCGTTTCCTCTTACTTGTGGTGAATAAGAAGTCTCTTTTAGCATGGGCGTAATTCAGGCTATAGCCTCAAGGAACAATCACCACCGCCAGAGGCGGTGGTTTGGGGATGACAATCAAACTGCAGGCAAGAACGCACCCGGATGCCAAGCGACTGATGGGTATAAGAGGCGTTGCAGAAATCATTGCCACTGCCGCGGTGTCATTTGCCGGTGATGGCTCTGGCTATCATGGTGCTCGGCATTTTTCTGCAAATTTAGAACTGGTTCCTAAAGAGTTTTCCAGTGGGGGGAAACAGAAATTGGGCGGCATAACCAAACGAGGTAACAGCTATCTGCGGCGGCAACTGATCCAGGGAGCTTGGTCGATTATTCGCTATGCAAGTAAGAGTAATGACAGGATCTCCGTATGGGCCTTAAAGGTGATTGAGCGGCGAGGTAAACAGAAAGCGGCAGTAGCAATTGCAAACAAATTGGCGCGGATCATCTGGGCTATGCTGTTTCATCGCAGCGAATATCGGCCTTGTTAATATGTAAAAATCGAGTATTAAACTCACCTTAAAACACGACTACAGATAATGAAGTAACAGGTAATACCGGCCTTTGCAGATGCTGAGAGAGTACAAGGAGCATATGACTCCGAAAGGACGATAAGCAGCAAAGGCGCGGTTCTCATTAAGGCCAGAGAACAAAGATTCTCACAAACAGGTCGGATATACGTACGCAGTATTACTTTCTGTTACTCAAAAAGTGGTTGATCTATTTGAGGTGTCCATATAGGACTAGCTGCGAGTCGGTGAGTGAACACCATGGCAAGCCTGTATTAATGAATATCAGCAAATGCTCACAACTCAAGTTACGAATCCCCTGCACGACTTCCAACACATTTCCATCCACTTTCAACATCCCACCAACAAATATGCTCAATAACTTTATTTAACGATAACCCTCTGGCTTTCACAAAAACGCATAAATATTCTCATTTAATTCAAATTGGCTGTTGCAAAGGCTCATAAAAGCGGTTAGTTTAAATCCACTTATACGGGTAGACGTCCGTAACAACGAATTCAACGCTTCACTGTATTTCGAGCAGTTAAGCCAATAAAGTTAAATACCGAGAGAGTAAAATGAGCCCACTACTGAACGCTATCCACCACCATCACCATATGCGGTAGCCTTCGGACGCTCACTGCCGGAGGACTATATCCTTCTGGCGGACTGATTCAAGATGATCATAAACCCCTGGAAGGAATTCCGGGGGTTTTTGCTTTTAGGCGTTAATTTGGGTTTTAATTTAAATAGAAAATTTTAGATATTTTATAAATTATCAATACGTTAGCTAGAGCACTTAGTTAGATTTATTAGCTAGAGCCCGTTGAATGGCAAGGCGTATTAAACCGATTAAACAACACTTTTTGAATCTTTTAATTTTGATACTTTTGAGCGAGATAACACTATGACTGAATCGAACCGTTTACGCATCGCCATCCAAAAATCTGGCCGTCTTTCTACTGACTCTCAGCAACTGCTAAAAAGCTGTGGTGTTAAATTTTCTATTAATGAACAACGTCTTATCGCTCACGCTGACAATATGCCTATCGATTTACTGCGCGTTCGTGATGACGATATTCCAGGATTGGTGATGGACGGCGTGGTCGATATGGGGATCATCGGTGAAAACGTGCTCGAAGAGGAACAAATCGAGCGTCAAACTCTGAACAAACCCGCAGATTGCCTAAAACTGCGTCAGTTAGATTTCGGATCATGTCGCCTCTCGTTAGCCGTACCAACAGAATTCAGTTACGCCGATGCCTCCTCGTTAGAAGGATTACGCATCGCCACGTCTTACCCGAACCTTCTGCGCCGTTTTATGCAACAAAAAGGCATAACTTATCGCGACTGTATGTTAAAAGGCTCGGTTGAAGTCGCCCCGCGTGCCGGCCTTGCCGATGGGATTTGTGATCTTGTGTCGACGGGCGCTACCTTAGAGGCCAACGGTTTATACGAAACCGAAGTGATTTACCGCTCTATGGCCTGCATCATTCAATCGACCCAAACTCAATCGCCGACTAAACAAGCACTCATCGACAAAATTCTGTCCCGCGTCAACGGCGTTATCCGCGCCCGTGAGAGCAAATACATACTGCTACACGCGCCAACCGAAACCTTAGATCAAATCGTCGCCCTACTGCCCGGCGCGGAAAACCCAACCGTATTGCCATTAAATGATGATACTAACCGCGTTGCTATCCACGCCGTCAGTACCGAAGATTTGTTCTGGGATACCATGGAACAGTTGACCGCACTCGGTGCCAGCTCGATTCTGGTGATGCCAATCGAAAAAATGATGGGGTAATGTATGGAAATCCTAACTTGGTCAACCTTATCAACCGCCGAGCAAAAAACGGCGCTGAAACGCTCGCCTTTAATTGGTGACAGCGGCTTAGAGCAAAGCGTTCGCGCCATTATCGATGCGGTGGCAACGCGGGGGGATGCCGCTATTGCTGAATTTAATCAAAAGTTTGATGGCTTCAATAACGCGACTAGAGATTTAAATGGACAAGGTAGTGATGAGCTGCGTCTGAGTGAAACCGACATTACTGCAGCAAGCGCACGAGTATCACCAGAGCTTAAAGCGGCGATAGCCAAAGCCATGGCGAACATAGACGTGTTTCACAGCGCCCAGCAATTTCGCCCGATTGATATGGAAACCGAGGCGGGAGTACGCTGCGAGCTACGTAGCGAACCGATTGAAAAAGTGGGTTTATATATTCCTGGTGGCAGTGCGCCATTAATTTCTACCGTGATGATGCTCGCCCTGCCCGCCAAAATCGCCGGCTGCGAACAAAGAGTATTAGTCAGCCCACCACCCATCAACGATGCCATTATCTATGCCGCCAATGCCTGTGGGATCACTGAAATCTATCAAGTGGGCGGCGCGCAGGCGATTGCGGCACTGGCCTTTGGCACAGAAACTATTCCGGCGGTCGATAAGATTTTTGGCCCAGGTAACCGCTACGTCACTGAGGCTAAACGCTTAGTGTCACAGGATGGTCGCTGCACTGTGTGTATCGATATGCCAGCTGGTCCTTCTGAAGTGTTAGTGATTGCCGATAGCGACGCCAATTGCGAATTTATTGCCGCCGATTTGCTTTCGCAAGCGGAGCACGGCCCTGATTCACAAGTGATCTTAGTGACAGATTCGCAAGCTATCGCCGATGACGTGAATAACGCGCTAACAAGACAGCTCACTGCCCTGCCACGTTGTGATATCGCGGCAACGGCACTACTGAGCAGTCGCACTTTTGTTGTGGACGACATGATGCAAGCCGCGCAGGTTTCGAATCAATATGGGCCTGAGCACTTGATCATTCAAACGCGCTTTCCCCGTGAGGTACTGAAAAACATTCGCGCGGCGGGCTCGGTATTTTTAGGCGCTTATACACCTGAATCTGTTGGCGATTATGCCAGTGGCACCAACCACGTGCTACCGACCTACGGCTACAGCCGCGCCGTGTCGAGCCTGTCATTAGCCGACTTTAGCCGCCGCTTTACCGTGCAGGAACTCAGCGCTAAGGGTTTAATCGGATTGGGGCAAGCAGTCATGACGTTAGCCAGTAACGAATTGCTCGATGCGCACAAAAATGCTATCGCAGTACGTTTAGCTAGCCTAGAGAAATGATCCGCTTAATGAGATGTGAGTGAAGAAAATGAGCCAAATGAGCAGCATGGAAAAGACAGCAGAATCCACAGCATTAACGGCATCAACGTTAGCGCAATCGGCGCCGCTAAATTTAGCCGAGCGTCTAGCGCGCCCCGAGTTACTGGATTTAGTTCCCTACCAGAGTGCCCGCAGACTGGGCGGTCAGGGGGATATTTGGATCAATGCCAACGAATCGCCCTTTAATAATGTCGATACGGCAGCGCTCGATCTTTCAAAATTGAATCGTTACCCAGAATGCCAACCACCAAAGCTTATCAGTGCCTACAGCGAATACAGCGGCGTAAGCGCCAGCAAGATAGTTGCCAGCCGCGGCGCCGATGAAGCGATTGAACTGTTAATTCGCGCCTTTTGTATACCAGGCGTCGACAGCATTGCCTGCTTTGGCCCGACGTACGGCATGTATGCCATCAGCGCGAACACCTTTAATGTGGGCGTTAAAGCGTTAAATCTCAGTGCAGAATATGGCTTGCCGACAAGCTATGCCGAGGACGTTCGCGGCGCAAAACTGGTGTTTATCTGCAATCCCAATAATCCGACCGGGACTGTGATCGACAAAGCCATTATCGAGCAAGCAATCAAAGCCCTGCCCGACGCGCTTGTGGTGATCGATGAGGCCTATATTGAGTTTTGCCCCGAATACAATGTGGCGGATTTGCTGGAAAGCTATCCGAATCTAGTGGTACTGCGCACCCTGTCAAAAGCCTTCGCACTCGCCGGCGCACGCTGTGGTTTTATGCTGGCAAACGAGGCAGTGGTCGAAATCATTATGCGCGTGATTGCGCCCTATCCTGTGCCGCTACCCGTGAGTGAAGTCGCCACACAGGCGCTATCGAGCGCAGGCGTTGCGCGGATGAAAGTGCAAGTTGCTGAATTAAATGAGCAAGGCGCCAGACTCACCGTGGCGATCAGCGCTTATTGTTCAAAATCGAATAGTTCAGATTCGCGCGCCCGCGTGCTTAAGCCTAACGGCAATTATGTGCTGGCTGAATTTGATGATGTCGCCAAGGTCGCGGCGTTACTGCAAGGCAGCGGTGTTGTCGCCCGCGCCTACAAAGACCCAAGGCTTGCCAAGGCTATCCGCTTTAGCTTTAGTTCAAAGGCAGATACCGATGTGTTAGTGAATTTATTTGAATCGCAACGCGCTGAGTTGTCATCAGAAAACGAATAATAAGTCACTGATAAAAACTAATAAAAACCAATAAAAAGCGAATGCAACGCTGAAAGTTAAATCAGCTTAAGCATTAGCTAAACGAATTGAATTTGAAGGTAGAGCCATGAACCCACAATTTGTCCCGAACGTTGCACAAAAAATTCTGTTTATCGACCGCGATGGCACCTTGATTGAAGAGCCCATCACCGACAAACAGGTCGATAGTCTAGCGAAATTAGTGTTCGAGCCACAGGTGATCCCCGCTTTGCTACGTCTGCAAAAGGCGGGGTTTCGTTTAGTCATGGTCAGCAATCAAGACGGCCTTGGGACACCGTCTTTCCCGCAGGAAGATTTCGACGCCCCCCACAATATGATGATGCAAATCCTCAAAAGCCAAGGGGTGAACTTCGAAGATGTGGTGATTTGCCAACACTTTAATGATGAAAATTGCAGCTGCCGTAAACCTAAGCTGGGGCTAGTAAAAGACTATCTCACCCAAGGTTGCATCGATTTCACCCAATCGGCGGTGATTGGCGATCGCGAAACGGATGTGGAGCTGGGCAATGCCATGGGCATTAAAAGCCTGAAATATCAACGCGACACTTTAGGCTGGAACGCCATCGCCGATGTGCTGCTGAGTAAAGGCCGCACAGCCACGGTCGTACGTACCACCAAAGAAACCGACATTCGTGTGACTGTTGATCTCGACAGCCCCGTTAAAGGCAAAATCGACACTGGCATTGGCTTTTTCGACCACATGCTCGATCAAATTGCTACCCACGGTAATTTTAGAATGGATGTGAAAGTCGATGGCGATCTGGAAATCGACGATCACCACAGCGTCGAAGACACTGCGCTGGCCATAGGTGATGCCCTGCGCCAAGCGCTCGGTGACAAACGCGGCATTGCCCGTTTCGGCTTTAGTCTGCCGATGGACGAAGCCAAGGGCGAATGTCTGCTGGATATCTCTGGCCGTCCTTTTATCAAGTTCTCAGCCGATTTTGAGCGTGAACATGTCGGCGAAATGGCCACAGAAATGGTGCCACACTTCTTCCGCTCCTTTGCCGATGGCCTGCGCTGTACGCTGCATGTCGCCGCCGAAGGTGATAACGATCACCACAAGGTTGAAGCCCTGTTTAAAGTGCTCGGCCGCGCGCTGCGCCAAGCGGTTAAAGTCGAAGGCGATATTCTGCCATCGAGCAAAGGCGTGCTTTAAGGTATCAGCATAAATCGTTTAAGAGGTTAGGATGCAACAAGACACTCTATTAACAGCTGGCCAGCAATTAACAGCAAATGAATCATCAGATGCTGAAACCGTCATCATAGACACGGGCTGCGCCAATTTAAACTCAGTACGTTTCGCCTTCGAGCGTTTAGGCGCTAAGGTGTTGGTCACAGACGATAAAACCAAAATCAAAGCGGCAAAACGTGTGGTGCTACCGGGAGTGGGCACAGCGGGAGCCGCCATGGCGTCCTTACATGAAAAAGGTTTAGTCGAACTTATTCAAGGCCTGACTCAACCTGTGCTGGGCGTGTGCCTTGGCATGCAAATGTTGGCGGCAATTTCTAAAGAGCGCGGCGGCAAAGGTCAAGATTGCGAGTGCTTAGGCATAATCCCAACCGACATTTGTGAGCTGGATACGCAGTTACTCAAAGCTGAAAACTTACCTTTGCCGCACATGGGTTGGAACCAACTTAAGCTAACGACAAACTCACAAGGAGCCAAAATCCCTAGCGTTCACCCGTTATTTGCAGGCATTGAAGATGGCAGTTATGTGTATTTCGTCCACAGTTACCGTGCGCCATTGAGCGAATTTACCTTAGCCCAATGTTCCTATGGTGAAGGCTTTAGTGCCGCCATTGGCAAAGGTAACTTTATGGGCGTGCAGTTCCACCCCGAGAAAAGTGCCGCCGTGGGCGCGCAAATTCTGCGTAACTTTTTACTGATGGATGAGTTACAAATGAACGAAGCTCTGATGAACAAAGCGCTGCAAAGCAACTCTGCTGATGGCCAATCTGGTGTTAATAAGGCTGAACAATGAATAAATTACTCAGCAAAAAAATAACTACTAATAAACCACTTATAAATAAATCAATCGAGGATTTAAGCTTATGATTATTCCTGCGATTGATTTAATTGATGGCAATGTTGTCCGTCTTTATCAAGGTGATTACGGCCAGCAGACCACCTTTGATTTAAGTCCTTTGGCGCAGCTGCAATCCTATGAGGCTCAAGGCGCGAAGTGGTTGCATATCGTTGATTTAACAGGCGCGAAAGATCCCGGTAAACGCCAAACTCTCCTTATCAGTGAACTCGTGGCGGGACTAAACGCTAATATTCAAGTTGGCGGTGGGATTCGCACGGAAGAACAAGTCACTGAATTATTAGCTATCGGCGTAAAACGCGTGGTGATTGGCTCACTGGCGGTGAAAGAACCTGAGTTAGTCAAACAATGGTTTATCAAATACGGCAGCGAAGCGATTTGCCTCGCACTCGATGTCAATATCAACCAAAGCGGCGAGAAAATTGTCGCCGTATCCGGTTGGCAAAGTGGCGGTGGTAAGAGTTTAGAATCCCTTGTAGAAACCTTTAGCGCGGTCGGCTTAAAGCATGCGCTAGTAACTGATATTAGCCGTGACGGCACCTTAACGGGCGCGAATACCGCGCTTTATCAAGAAATTGCTGCAAGTTATCCCGATATCGCTTGGCAAGCCTCCGGCGGTATTGCGACTCTTGAAGATGTTGCCGCCGTACGTGACAGCGGCGCGGCGGGCATCATTATCGGTAAAGCCTTGCTTATCAATCAGTTTAACGTGGTGGAGGCAATCCAATGCTGGCCAAACGACTAGTCCCCTGTTTAGATGTAAAAGACGGTAAAGTAGTGAAAGGCGTGCAGTTTCGTAACCACGAAATTGTCGGTGATATAGTGCCCTTAGCCGCGCGTTATGCCGAAGAAGGCGCCGATGAGCTGGTGTTTTATGACATTACCGCCAGCGCCCATGAACGTGTGGTCGATAAATCTTGGGTGAGCCGCGTGGCCGAGCAGATTGATATTCCCTTCTGCGTGGCAGGGGGGATTAAAACCATTAGCCAAGCCCGTGAGTTATTAGCCTTTGGTGCGGATAAGATTTCGATTAACTCGCCCGCCTTAACCGATCCGAGTTTGATCTCGCGCCTGCAGGACGAGTTCGGCCGCCAGTGTATCGTGATTGGTATCGACTCCTTTTTCGATGCCACCAGCAACAGCTATAAAGTAAAGCAATTTACTGGCGATGAGGCTGCGACTAAAGATACCCAATGGTTCACCCAAGACTGGGTTGAAGAAGTGCAAAAACGAGGTTGTGGTGAAATCGTGCTCAATGTGATGAACCAAGACGGCGTGCGCGGCGGCTACGATATCAAGCAGTTAAGCCTTGTTCGCGCCATCTGCGACGTGCCTTTAATTGCCTCGGGCGGTGCTGGGACTATGGCGCATTTTCGCGATGTGTTTATTGAAGCTAAGGTCGATGCCGCGCTGGCAGCGAGCGTATTCCACAAGGCGATTATCAACATCGGTGAGTTAAAAGCCTATTTAGCGGCCGAAGGCATTGCGATTAGGCGCTAGCTATTGCAATTAGCCGCTCGCGGTCAATCGTTTATAGCGAGCTAATGCCGCCTACCGCTACAGTAAGAGCATGAGTAAGAGCTAGCAACCACAATACTTCGCTAAAAAGCATCAACAAATTAAGAGTGAACACTATGTCAACGCAAACAAACACTAAGTCAGATTTTAGCGAGCTGGATTGGGACAAACAGGATGGGCTTATTCCTGCCGTGATCCAAAACCATTTATCGGGCAAGGTATTAATGCTCGGTTATATGGATAAAGCCGCGCTGGAAAAAACCTTAAGCACAGGTGATGTGACCTTTTTCAGCCGCTCAAAACAGCGCTTGTGGACTAAGGGTGAAACCTCGGGGAATACGCTAAAGTTGGTGGCTATCGATAAGGACTGCGATAACGACAGCCTGTTAGTGCAAGTTATTCCCAACGGCCCAACCTGCCACAAAGGCACCGAAAGTTGCTGGTTAGATGACAATGCGCACCCATTTTTGAACAATCTCGCCAGCTTAATCACCTCGCGTAAAGGGCAAAGTGCCGATTCCAGCTACACGGCGTCTTTGTTTGCGCGCGGCACTAAACGTATCGCCCAAAAGGTCGGGGAAGAAGGTCTTGAAACCGCCCTTGCCGCTGCGACCCACGATAAAGAAGAGCTGGTTAACGAAGCCTCAGATCTTATCTATCACTTGCTGGTATTGCTTGAAGATCAAAACTTAAGCCTCAGTGACATCACAGCAAACTTGCTGGCAAGACATGAAAAGGCGCTGCAGAGCAAAGCATAATCTACTTACTGGCTCTGATATCACGCGTATCAGTTTTACCTCTGGAAATGCCAAATGCCGCAAACTTGAGCCAAGTCTGCGGCATTTTTTATCGTGCGATAAATGTAGCTAACTCCTCTTTACTTCCTCTCATTGACCATAAACTCAGTGTGAGTTAGGCATGTCTTTCAGCTTAGTCACATGACAAAAAACAAACAAAATACTGTTGTAATGGTTGACAAGTACATCTCAACTCCCTATGGTAGCCTCCGTTGCCGATGTTAAGTCCCGGCAGCAAAAAGACTTAAGGTGCGGTTGTTCCAGCGACTCATAAAATGAATGTCTTTTAAGTAAAAAGATTAAAGAGAACGCCACCTTTGATAATCGAATCTAATTTAATCGCGGTTATCCCTGTTTACTCAACACACGCTAAGGCAAGTTTTATGTGTTTCACAGCATTTTATACTCCCTATCTGTAGCCGCAATGGCATAGATAGGCACCTCGCCTGACCTTCCATTGTGGCCACATCCTTTCGGATCCGCTGAGCGCCACTGTCTCATTTGCTTAAATCATTTTGTGCTTGAATCATTTCGTCATTGAATCGCAGCAAAATATTTTAAGACAGTTGCTTTCGGATCAAATCTTTAGCTCTTTTTCATCCGACACGCTTTTGAGATTATGTTATGACACAGAATAAAATTTTCGGCAGTTTACTGCTTATCGCCGGCACCACAATCGGCGCGGGCATGTTGGCTTTGCCTATCGCATCTGCTGGACTTGGCTTTGGCACCTCCTCCGCCATAATGCTCATCCTATGGGCGCTGATGGCCTACACAGCACTGCTAATGGTGGAGATCCACCAATTCGCCCCCAGCGATGCCAGCCTTAATCACTTAGCGCAGCGCTTATTGGGTCGTAAGGGCCAGTTGATCGCCAATAGCGCCTTGATGTTTTTACTGTACGCCCTTTGCGCCGCCTACATTGCCGGTGGCGGTGAGCAAGTGAACCAAAAGCTGAGCACTTGGCTAGGGCTAAGTTTGCCACCACAGGCTGGCGCCATCCTGTTTACCCTGCTGATTGGGGCGATTGTGGGCATGGGAACTCACTGTGTAGATCTCATCAACCGCGGTTTGTTTGCGCTTAAGCTATTGGCATTATTGCTTATGTTGGCCTTGTTACTGCCGCAGGTTGAAAGCCCACATTTACTCGAGCTTCCACTTAACCAAGGGCTGATTATCACGGCTATCCCGGTAATTTTTACCTCCTTTGGTTTCCACGGTTCGATTCCCTCAGTGGTGCGCTACTTGGGCGTTGAGGTCAAAGCCCTGCGCAGGATCATGTTGTTTGGCTCAGCTTTGCCATTAGTGATTTACCTTTTGTGGCAACTGGGCAGTCAAGGCGTATTGAGCCAAAGTCAATTGCTCGAAAACCAGAGTTTATCGAGCTTTATCAATCAACTGGCGAGCGTACTGCACAGTGAATACTTAAGTAGCGCTATTAGTCTATTTGCCGACCTAGCCCTTGCGACTTCGTTTTTAGGGGTGAGTTTAGGTTTGTTCGATTTTATGGCCTCAAGCTTAAGGCAAGAAGATAATGCAACAGGTCGCAGCTTAACCGCGGCTATCACCTTTTTACCGCCCTTAGGTTTTGCCCTCTTCTACCCTCAAGGTTTTATCACAGCGCTGGGTTACGCGGCGATTGCGCTGGTGATCCTCGCCATCTTTTTACCTGTGGCCATGGTGTGGACACAACGCCAGATGCGAGACGCGGCCAATATGCCGACGGGTTACCGCGTTGCGGGCGGCAAGTTAGCCTTAATGCTCGCCACACTTTGCGGAATTGTGGTGATCGCCGCCCAGATATTTAGCTAGCCGCAATTCACTCACCAAGAGTGAGTTAACCAAAAGTTAGCTAGCTCGAATAAAAGATTAAGTACAAGAGCCTGTAAAACCTCAACTATTGACAGCAGGCGCTTGTCTCTTCAATGATCCTTTCACATTAGTCAGCTAAGCCCTTGAGTGTTAAACTGCCTCAGGTGCTCGTGCGCGATATAAGAGCTCCGATGCGATAACTCCGGAGCAACAGCCCCGAATCAAACGCTCCGAAGTAGCCGCTCCGAAGTAAAAGTGCCGATGAAATATACACATTCGTGTATTTGTGCACTGCTAAGGCACGAGTTTGATCTGGGCTCAGTCAATAAAGGATAAATATCAAACCCAATGCCAATCCACAACAAGCCAAGCCGTGGCAATGCCTCTGATAGCAACGCACTTCAGCACGAGGCAACGCAGATATCCGCAGGCCCTCGCAGTGGTGCTTTAGGTTTTGGAACGGATACTCATGTTGCTGCGCAAAATCGCCGTCAATTCCCCCTAAAAAAAACCTTATTGGCGACCAGCTTAACGGGCATCTTGGCGGGCGTGGCGTTAACTGTTTGGATTGTGAATACTCAGGCTGAAAAACTGATTATGCAGGCGGCAAATTTTGCCCTCACAGGTATGGACAGCGAACTGATTGACATTGAATTAGGGCAAAGTCAGTTAGAACATTGGCGAATTACCTCTGCCAATCTGAGGGTACATGATAGCCATATCAGACTTAATGATTTGAATATTAAGCTAAAACTTGACTGGCCACAGAGTTTTGCCGAACTTAAACAGTTCAGCCAAGCCTCTTACCTCACTCAAAAAATCACCCAAATATCCACAGGTGATATTGAGGTCGAGTTAGGGCAATCACTGTTTTTACCCAATCGAAATGCCATCGATGAACAAGGCCCCGCATTGGCCTTAGATATCAAATCACTACCACTCATCGATATCGGAAAAACCAGTCTTATTCTCAACTCCCACCATCTCAACACCCATAATGATTTACCCGCCTATCGTTTGGTAATGGATAAGTTGAGCCTCAACGGCGCAGGGGAAATCAACAGCGAGTTTAGCCACAAAGGTGAAAGCATCGCCAAGCTCAAAGCCACACTCGCAGCCCAACAGTGGCAACTGGCAAGTCAAATTGCACTCGCGCCGCTGCTTGCGAGCTTGCATCAAATCAGCCTGAGGCAAGCGCAGGACAGTGTACTGAGTCCGTTAACTGTGCTTGATAAAGAGTGGCAAGCGTTAGCGATTGATTTACAAGGCCAATTGATATCCAACAGCAGTATCACATTAACCTCAGGCGAGCTTATCAGTGAGCATCAGTTAATCTCGCCTAAGCTGACCTTTAATCAATTGGCTGCGCTAGAACTTGCGCCAAAACCTGCTCTCGAATTTCAAATTGCCGGGCATTTAACCGAGCTTAACCTAAAACTAGAGCCCTTTAGCTTAGACTTGAGCCCCAATACTGCGCAGCAACAGCGATTAATGCAGCTGCTCGATAAGTCGCTGGCTAAGCCTTTAACTCAGTCAGTATCTGAACCAGTATCTGAACCAGTATCTGAACCAGTATCTGAACCAGTATCTCAGCCGATAGCAGAGCAAGTGCCTGATCAAGTTGCAAGTCAAACAGCGAGCCAAATCGCTAAGCTGTTATCAGGGCTTAAAAGCACAGATGCCCCGGTGGGGATTGCACTAACATTACCCGAAGCCCTGCATTATCCGCTGACGCACATTCAACAAGATGTACAGAGTCAACCGCTTAAGGATGAGCCGCCTGAAAATAAGCCGCTTAACGTCAAGCTTCCCCAACTTCAGCTAAAAACCTTAGGCTGTAAGCTAGATACCCAAGTCGATTTGGCTAATATTGAAATCACAACATCAACCGAAGCGCTTGCCTTCAATATGGATTGGCGCCTTAACGCTAAGCAAACAAGCCCACTACAATTATCTGAATTATGGGCGAATACGCCCCAGGATCTCAGTTGGAATACCAGCCAGTTAACCACCGCGGGGAAATTGCGTTTTAATCGGGCGCTAAGTTCAACCGACTGGCAAATTATCACAGCGCCTATTGAGGCGGCAGAAACAATACAAGCAGCAAAACACAATGCTGGCGATACCCTGCACTTCGCCATCGGAGGGCTTAAGTATATTAATCCCCAAGAAAAAAATGCGGCTAAATATGCCGATATACGCCTTGGCAGTATTAGAGTACATGCCCATGCGCCGCTTAAACTCGACTCGCAACAAATACTAAATATCAGCCCAGTACCGCACTCAGAGCCCGCATCAGATACTAAGTTAACGCTGGCCTTGCCGCCTTTGACATTAGCACTGGAGCAACTGCATGTTTCGCAAACCACGCAGACACTTGTGGCTGAAACGGTTGCGGCGAAAACACTGGAAACAGAGGCAAGCACAGATAAAAGTACGGATAAAAACACTGATAGTAATAGCAAAAGCGCTAATAACATCATTAGCAAAACCGATATGGTCGCGGGCTATTTCTCGATTGCATTACAACAAGCCATGTCATTTGAGCTTAAGCCCGATAACGAAGCTCCACTCGACTCACTGCTCACCTCCCCTTGGCTGAATCAGCTTGAGTGGCGGGCCAGTCAGCTTAATATCGAAAAACAGCTCAGTAGCAAAGGCCGCAGCCGCAAAGAAACTGTGCTAAAGCTAGATACCTTAACGCTGGCACAAAGCTTAAATTGGAAAAATAACACGCTCTTGGGTGATGAACGCTGGCAAGTGGGTACGGTTGAATTGCAAAGCCAACACAGGCTAAACCTCGCTAATGCGAATACCCCCTTAATGCTTACGGGTCAATGGGTTGTCGATACCAGCATGACCGAAGCACTTTCTTTACTCAATCAAACCCAGCCCTTGCCTGCTGAGCTTAATGTCACGGGTCATAACCAATTACAGGCGCAGTTTAAGCTGACGCAAAAGCGCGATCAGACCCAATTTGCCATGCAAATCACCCAGTCAATGACCGAACTTGAAGGTTTTTATAAGGACACCACCTTTGAGGGTGGAAAACTGCAGGCGCAATGTGAGTTCACTTGGGGGCAATCTTATAAAAAAGAGTCTCATAAAAAAGAGCCGCATAAAAAAGGGCCGCCGGATAAAGACTCGGTTAACAGCCTAAGTAAACTCAATTGCCCGCAGACGCGGATGACCTTTAACCTGTTTGATCCCGGGTTTCCACTGACAGATATAGAAGTGGAGGCCGATATTGCCCTGGGTAAAGATGCGCAGAAGCTGCCCGACAATTGGCTGCAACAACTTACAGGCTTAAGCGATACCGATGTTTCCATGACGGCCAAAGGCAAAGTGCTCAGTGGCCAATTTTTACTGCCCGACTTTAATTTAAAACTACAGGATAAATCCCATGCCTATCTCCTATTGCAGGGCATGAGCCTGGAAGAAGTGCTACGCATTCAGCCACAAATTGGTGTCTATGCCGACGGTATATTCGATGGCGTATTACCCGTGGATTTAGTCAACGGCAAAGTATCTATCACCGGCGGTCAATTAGCCGCCCGCGCCCCCGGCGGCTTAATCGCCATCTCGGGCAATCCCGCCGTGGATCAGATGCGCCAATCCCAACCTTACCTCGACTTTGTATTTTTGGCGTTAGAACACTTACAATACAGCCAGTTATCCAGCAGTTTTGATATGGACACTGCGGGTGATGCTAAACTGCTCGTGGAGGTGAAAGGACAAAGCCAAGGGATTGAACGCCCAATCCACTTGAATTACTCCCATGAAGAGAACATGCTGCAATTATTCAGGAGTCTACAGATTGGTAACGATCTGCAGGATAGAATCGAAAAATCCGTGAAGTAATAAGGAAATATCATTGAAAATTATTCAATTACAGCAAATTAGCCTAAATGCCCGAAGCGCTCTTGTCGCCTTGGCTGCACTTGCCATATTGCCGGGCTGCGCCCCCACAGTCAAAATTGAACCGCCGGATAAACCTATCGTCATCAATCTTAATGTGAAAATTGAACACGAAATAAAAATCAAAGTGGATAAGGAGCTAGATCAGCTTCTGTCAGATGAGCAGTTGTTCTAATTACATCAGAATTGAGGAATCACTATGAAATCAATGCGACTAACAAAGCGACTAAAATCAAAGTTACTACAACTATTAACCCTCAGCTTTTTGAGCCTTAGTCTTTTAAGCCTAAGCGCCTTCGCCATGTCACTTCAAGAAGCGAAATCACAGGGCTATTTAGGCGAGCAAGCCAACGGCTACTTAGGTTTAGTAAAAGCCAATCCCGAAGCCAAAGCCGTGATGGACGATGTCAATAACAAACGCCGCGCCCACTACGAAACCATCGCCAAGAAGAACAAACTCTCCGCCGCCGATGTCGCTAAACTCGCCGGCGAAAAAGCCATCGCCGCCACAGATAAAGGCAACTATGTGCAAGATGCCAAAGGCAAATGGATTAAAAAGTAGTCCGCTTTCTAAGGCTCTAGCGCAACGAATAGGCATAAACAAAACGCCTGCAATCGCAGGCGTTTTTGTTGATGGTTCTGTCGATGATTTGCAGAACACTACCGAAGATCTAGATTTTAGATTGTTAGATAGCCCCCTGTGTCAGGATTGTTGTCACCCCTTAAAATCATCCAATAATTAAATAAAGGGGGCGGTCAATGAGAGCTCAATGGAACGATATTCACCTGAACGTAAAGACGCTGTCTTAAAGAAATTATTACCTCCCCACAATATGACGGTCACGGAAGTGGCTCGCAGTGAGGGGATCTCCTACCAAACCCTGTATCATTGGCGAGATAAAGCCAAAAAAGAGGGTCGCCCTGTGCCAGGTAAAACATTA